>CANREU010000021.1 GCA_947629725.1 uncultured Clostridia bacterium | reverse complement strand
CCAAGCCAGCTCTTTGCCGTAAAGAGGGCGGCGGAAGAATATAAAAACAAACCTCTGTGGAAAAAATATGTAAAGAAAGCCATGGAAGCCGACTTCGGCTGGAAGAAATCCGCCGCGGGTTACGCCGCGATGTACGACGGTTTGCTCTTTTAAGGCTTTTCGGGGAAAGGATGATTATTTTACGCGAGGTGTAGGCCCGACAATGTACGAAGTCAAAAATTTTAACGCAAAAGAAGCGAAAACGATCATCGAAGGCAAACTTTCGAGATTTTTCGGAGTAACGGGGCAGGAGGCCACGACCGACCAGTTCTACAAGGCAGTTGTCATGGCCGTCAGGGACATTCTGCTCGAAAAGAGAAACAAGTACCACCAGACCGTCAAAAAGGCCAAGGCAAAGAGGGTGTATTACCTCTGCATGGAATTTCTGCTCGGCCGTTCGCTCAAAAACAACGTTTTCAATTTAGGCATAGAAAAGAGCCTGAACGAGGCGCTCGCCTCCTTCGGCACTTCTTTGGAAGAACTTTACGAAATGGAACCCGACGCGGGTCTCGGCAACGGCGGCCTCGGCCGTCTCGCCGCCTGTTTCATGGACGCGCTCGCCTCGGGCGATTACCCCGCCATGGGCTATTCCATAAGGTACGAATACGGTCTTTTCAAGCAGAAGATCGTGGACGGCTGGCAGACCGAACTGCCCGATATATGGCTGCCCGGTGGAGAAGTTTGGCTCACCCAGCGTGCGGACAAGACCTTTACCGTCAAGTTCGACGGCCACATCCGCGAAGTGTGGAAGGAAGGCGGAATGCAGGTTGAGTATTTCGACTATCAGGAGATAGAAGCCGTTCCTTACGACATGATGATATCGGGTTACGGGTCGGAAGCCGTGTCCGTTTTGAGACTGTGGACGGCGCAGAACAAGCACAAGTTCGACATGCGCTCCTTTTCTCAGGGCGACTACATGCGCAGCATGCAGGCCGACAACGAGGCCGAACTCATCTCCAAGGTTCTCTACCCGTCGGACAACCATTTCGAGGGTAAGTCCCTCCGTCTTAAACAGCAGTATTTCCTCGTCTCGGCTTCCTTGCAGAACATCCTTTCCGAGCACCTGCACCGTTACGGCACGCTCGACACTCTGCCCGATATGGCCGCCATCCACATCAACGACACCCATCCCGCCCTCGCCGTGCCCGAACTCATGCGCATCCTCCTCGACGACAACTACTTCGAGTGGGATACGGCGTGGAACATCACGACTTCGACCCTCGCCTACACCAACCACACCGTGCTCGCCGAGGCGCTCGAAACTTGGGCGGAAGACCTTGTCTCCCGCAGGCTGCCCCGCATCCACGGCATTCTGAAGGAGATCAACCGCCGCTTCTGCGACGACCTCTGGAAGCGTTTCCCCGGGGATTGGAACAAAATTTCGAGGATGTCCATCCTCTCCCACAACACCGTGCGCATGGCGAATTTGAGTATCGTGGGCTCGCACAGCGTGAACGGCGTCTCCGAACTGCACAGCGAGATCATAAAAAGCAGCATTTTCCGCGATTTCTACGAGTACACGCCCGAGAAATTCACCAACGTCACGAACGGCATTGCGCACCGCCGCTGGCTCAACCAGTCCAACCCCGAGCTCTGCGCCCTCCTCAACGACTGTATCGGCGAGGGGTACGCAAAGGACGCGTCCCGACTTGCCGAGTTTGCCAAATTCGACCGCGACGAGAGCGTTTTGAAGCGGATAGGGGAGATCAAGCGGATCAAGAAGGAGCAGTTCGCGGAGTACGCGAAGAAGAAGCAGGGGATCGAGATCGACCCGAACACCGTGTTCGACGTGCAGGCAAAGCGCATGCACGAGTATAAGCGCCAGCTCCTCAACGCCCTGCACATCATCTCCTGCTACAACGCCCTGCGCGACGATCCCAACCTCGACGTCCTTCCCAAGACGTACATCTTCGGCGCCAAAGCGGCGGCCGGGTACGACATGGCAAAGCAGATCATGAAGCTCATCTGCTTCCTCGCCGAGGACATCCGCCGCAACCCCGATCCCCGTATCCGCGAGAAACTCAACGTCGTGTATATGGAGAACTACAACGTCACGATGTCCGAGGCGCTCATGCCCGCCTCCGAGATCTCCGAGCAGATCTCTCTCGCGGGGAAGGAAGCGAGCGGCACGGGCAACATGAAGTTCATGATCAACGGCGCCCTCACGATCGGCACGCTCGACGGCGCGAACGTCGAGATGGCGGAACGGGTGGGGGAGGACAACATCTTCATCTTCGGCCTCAAGGCAGACGAAGTGGACGAAGTGTGGCGGAACGGCTACAACTCGAGCTCCTACTACAACCACGACGCCGAGCTCCGCAGGATCGTCGAATCGCTCATCGTCGGCTTCAACGGCTGCTCGTTTGCCGAGATCGCAAACTACCTGCTCCGCAAATCGCCCGTCGCCGATCCCTACATGTGCCTCGCCGACTACGAATCGTACACGCAGACCCACCACAAAATGTCCGAACTGTACCGCAACGATCCGACGGAGTGGAACCGCAAGTCTCTCCGCAACATCGCCGCGGCGGGCTATTTCTCGGCGGACCGCAGCGTGCGCGACTATGCGGAGCGCATTTGGGGACTGAAGCGGCTGGATAAATAACTCTTCGCAAAATGAACTATTTTTACGACCCGTTGAACGCGGCTTGCAAGAGTGTGACGGGGGCTGTCTCCCGCGGAAGCGAGCTTGCGCTGAATATCTATCGCGATGACGGCGGAGAAGAGGACTTCTCCGCCGAAGTCTGTGCGCTCGTTCTCCGCCGCGACGGAGGGGAGGAGCGGGAATTTCCCATGCGGAAGACGGAGCGGGGATTTTTCCTCTGCCTCCGTTTCCGCGAGACGGGGCTCTATTTTTACTATTTCAAGCTGCGGGACGGGCGCAGTTTGGGGTGCGGAAAGTTCCGCAAGGCGGTGCAGACCTGGGAGCCGCAGACGTGGCAGATCACCGTATGCGACGAGAACTACCGCACGCCCGCGTGGTTCAAGGGCACCGTGATGTATCAGATCTTTCCCGACCGCTTCTTCCGCGCCGCGGGCGAATACCCCGTAAAACCCTACAAAAAACTGCGGGAGGATTGGGGCGGCACGCCCTCCTTCCGCCCGAACGAATACGGGAAGATCCTCAACAACGATTTCTTCGGCGGCAACCTCGAGGGGATCCGCCAAAAGCTGCCCTACTTAAAGGACCTGCACGTCGGCGCGATCTACCTCAATCCCATCTTCGAGGCGTATTCCAACCACCGCTACGACACGGGCGACTATGAGAAGATCGACCCCCTCCTCGGGACGGAGGAAGACTTTGAAATGCTCGTTTCAGATGCGCGCGCGCTCGGGATCGCGGTCATTCTCGACGGCGTGTTCAACCACACGGGCGACGACAGCCGCTATTTCAACAAATTCGGGAGATACGACAGCGTGGGCGCCTATCAATCGCCCTCCTCGCCCTACATCGGCTGGTACCGCTTCCGCGAATACCCCGATTCCTACGAGAGCTGGTGGGGCATTGAGACCCTTCCCGCCGTCGAGGAGAACTCCGAGAGCTATCAAAACTTCATCTGCGGGGAAAAGGGCGTCGTGCGGACGTGGCTCTCCCGCGGCACGGGCGGCTGGCGGCTCGATGTGGCGGACGAACTGCCCGATTTCTTCCTCCGCAAGGTGCGCGCGGCGGCAAAGGCGGAAAATCCCGAGGCGATCGTCATCGGCGAAGTGTGGGAGGACGCCTCCAACAAGATCGCCTACGACGAGCGCAGGGAATATCTGCAGGGCCGCGAGCTCGACAGCGTGATGAACTACCCGCTCAAAGACGGCATTCTCAACTTCGTCCGCACGGGCAATTCCGCCCAGCTCCGCGAGACGGTCGCCATGCTCCTCGACAACTACCCGAAGGAGACCCTCGACTGCCTTATGAACGTCCTCGGCACCCACGACACGGTGCGCGCCGTCACGGTGTTCGGCGAAAAGATCTGCACCGACAAGGAGGAAATGGCAAGGGCCCGCCTTCCGGAGGAGGAAGCGGCGCGCGCCGAGGAAAAACTTCGGATGGCGGCCGTGCTGCAATACACCCTTCCCGGCGTACCGTGCGTGTATTACGGCGACGAGATCGGGCTTCAGGGCTATGCCGACCCGTTCTGCCGCGGCTGTTTCGACTGGTCGAAGGCGGATTGCGCGCTGCACGCCTTCTACCGCAAACTCGGCGAAATCCGAACCGCACGCTTTCCCGACGTCTTCCGCGACGGCGTCTACCGCGAACTCTATGCGGACGGCGGGTGCATCGTCTACGAGCGGCGCAAGAACAACGAGGCAGTCGTCGTCGCCGTGAACAACTCGGCGGGGGAATACGCCGTGCGCACAAAGTGCGCCTACCGCGAGCAATTGAGCGGCAAAACGACCTGCGGCGACTTCGTCATTCCGCCCTTCTCCTACGGGATCTATGCAAAAAAGTAAATAGTATGTCAGACATAATTAGTATGTCAGACATAATGATAAAAAGGATCCACGGCGCAAAACCCGCAAAAAATGCGCCGAAAGCGGGCAAACCGCAAAAAATTTTTGCCTGAAGGCGGTTGCAACAAAAACCGTAAAAAGCCGCAGAAAGCATAAAAAACCGTCCGCACAAGATCCGCGGACGATTTTTCTTCCGAAAAAAACCATAAAAAATCTGCCGTGCGGCTGTGCGGACAAAAAACCGTCGGATGCGGAAAAATCCCGAAAACACGCCGTACAGCCCCCTGCGCCCTATTTTGACCCCTATCTATTCGTAAAATTAGGCTTTTGCGAAGAGTTTGGTATGTGTTGAGGCGTCGGTTTTCTGCTCCCCTCGCGGGGGGCATTGTCTCCCTTTTTCCCAATTAAGCCCCTTTTCCGCCCGCCGTTTTCGGTTGGACAGCCCCTCGGGGCCCCTTTCCCCTCCCGTCCGTCCAAAAAAATTTTTGCGACAACTATTCGTAAAATTGACATATCCCTTCCGTTTGTGCTATAATGGCGGCATGAAACGCAACCAAAGCTACTATCAGGAACGCAATCTCAAAAATCTCGACCGTATCGACGAGCTCCTCGGCGACCTCCCCTATTTCTGCGAGGACTTTCTGCGTGGCGTGGAGACCCGCACGAGCGTCCTCACCCGCCTGAATTATTGTTACGACCTGCGCATTTTCTTTGACTTTTTGAGCAAGCGCAAGCTCCGCGGGAAGGCCGTCCGAGAGATCACCCTCGAGGACCTCGGGCAGGTCACCGATACCGACGTCGAGATCTTCCTCTCCTATCTCTCCAACTACCGCTTCGGCGAAAAGCGGCTCTCCTGCGACGAGCGGGCCAAAGCGCGCAAGCTCTCCACCGTGCGCTCCCTCTTCAAATACTTCTTCAACAAGGGGCTCATCGACGTCAACAACACGGCGAAGGTCCCCACTCCCAAGCTGCACGAAAAAGAGATCGTCCGCCTCGAAAAAGACGAGGTGAGCGACCTTCTCGACACGGCGGAGTGCGGCGCGGGGCTCTCACACCATGCGGCGGGCTACCACGACAAGACCAAGATCCGCGATACGGCGATCCTCACCCTCTTCCTCGGGACGGGCATCCGTATCTCCGAGCTCGTCGGGCTCAACGACGAGAGCATAGATTTTTCCAACAATTCCTTCGTCGTCACCCGAAAGGGTGGCAATCAGGCGCTCCTCTACTTCTCGGAGGAGGTCGGCGACGCCCTCGCCGCCTATCTCGCGCAGAAGGAGAACGATCCGAAGGTGCCAGACGTCTCCCCTGCTCCCCTCTTTTTATCGCTGCAATACAAGCGGATCACGGTGCGGGCAGTCGAAAATCTCGTAAAAAAGTACGCGAAGATCGTCACCCCGCTCAAAAAGATCACCCCGCACAAGCTGCGTTCGACCTACGGCACCGCCCTCTACCGCGAGACGGGCGACATCTACGTCGTAGCGGACGTGCTCGGCCATAAGGACGTGAACACCACCCGCAAACACTATGCGGCGATCACCGAAGAGCGCCGTAAATCGGTCGCAAACCGCGTGAAACTGCACGGCGGGGAGGACGAATGAGCGAGATCGTCTACATCATCCAGCCCGTTGAGGGGCCCTCTTCCGCGGCGGAGCACGAGGAGGCGGTCGCCCTCATCGAGAGCGCGGGCGCCGAATACGCGGGCACTCTCTATCAAAATGTGCGCGAGATCAACCCCGCGACCTACATCGGAGAAGGCAAGCTCGAAGAACTCAAAGAGCGGCTCGAGGGGCTCGATCTCACCGTTCTCTTCAACGGCGAACTCTCCCCTTCGCAGACCCGCAACATCTCCCATGCCCTCGGCGATAAAAAGGTGATCGACCGCACCGCCCTCATCCTCGACATCTTCGCCAAGCGGGCGCAGAGCAGCGAGGGCAAACTGCAGGTGGAGCTCGCCCAGCTCCAATATCTCTATCCCCGCCTCTCGGGGAAAGGGAGCGGGCTCTCCCGTCTCGGCGGCGGGATCGGCACCCGCGGCCCCGGCGAGACCAAGCTGGAGACGGACAGACGGCGGATCCGCGTCCGCATCCACGCTTTGGAGCGCCGTCTTTCGGAGACGGAGAAGAGGCGGAAACTCCTCACCGAGCGCAGAAAAAAAGAGCGGGTGAAGACGGTCGCCCTCGTCGGCTACACCAACGTGGGAAAGTCCACCCTTCTCAATGCGCTTACGGGCGCGGATGTCTTCGTAAAGGACGCCCTCTTCGCCACCCTCGACCCCACCGCCCGCGCCTTCACGGTCGAAAATATCCCCTTTTTGCTCGTCGACACGGTCGGATTTCTGCAAAATCTCCCCCATCACCTCATCGAAGCGTTCAGATCGACCCTCGAGAGCGCCCTGAACTGCGACCTCGCGCTCGTCGTGTGCGACGCCTCGGGCGACTGGGAGAAGCAGCTCTCCACCACCCTTTCGACCCTTGAAGACCTCGGCTTCCGCGCACCCTATCTCACCGTCGCGAACAAGTGCGACCTCGCGCCGTCCGCCCGTCTCCCGCGGGAGGCGGTGAAGATCTCCGCCGCGACGGGCGAGGGGCTCGAAGAACTTAAAAAACGCATCTTTGAGACGCTTGCGGATCGGTTCGTCGAGGCAAAGCTCTTCATCCCCTACGCGCGGATGGCGGAATATGCTGCCCTCCGTCCCCTCCTCTCCGAGCGTTCGGCGAGCTACACCGAGGCGGGCGCGCAGATCGAGGCGGCGATCCCCGCCGAACATGCGGAAAAATTCCGCAAATTCCTCCCCAAAGAGTAAGGACCCCTCGCGGGGTCCTTTCATTCTTCGTCCGGATCGGTGATGATCTTGTCGATCTTGATCGTCGCATAGTCTCTGATGTCGAGACACTTGCCGCAGTTATCGCACGGCTTCGAGGGATCGAGGTCGCACACCTCGCACTCCATGCAGCCGTCGCACTCCTTTCCGTCGTATAAGACGCACATCTTCGTTTCCATGCCCCCATTATAGTCCCTTCCCCGAAAAAAATCAAGAAAAATCCGAAAAAATTTTCGGAAAATATGGAACGTTTGTTTGCATTTTCCAAAACAATGTGTTATAATGGTCCCGTGAGGTGAAAATATGCTCGACAAAAGCAAATTATACGGCGTACTCGACTATATCAACCGCTACACCGATGAGAACGGCTTCCCCCCCACCGTGCGCGACATGTGCCACGACCTCGGCATCAAGTCCACCGCCACCGCCTACGACTATGTGAACAGGCTCAGAGACATGGGCCTTCTCAATAAGGCGGAAAATAAAAAGCGCGCCGTCGCCGTAAACACGGGCGAAAACGTCCGCATCCCCCTGCTCGGCGCCGTTGCCGCAGGCCAGCCCATCTTCGCCGCGCAGAATTACGACGGATACTACACCCTCCCCGCGGGAGAATTCAAGGGCGAGGATCTCTTCATGCTCCGCGTGCGCGGGGAGAGCATGATCGAGGCGGGCATCTTCGACGGGGACAAGATCATCGTCCGCAGGCAGGAGAGCGCCGAAAACGGCGACATCGTGGTCGCTTTGTTCGACGACGGGACGGCCGAGGGCGCGACGGTGAAGCGTTTCTTTAAGCGGGACGGAAGGATCGTTCTGCACCCCGAAAACTCCGCGATGGAGGATATTCTCCCCCCCGAGGGAGCGGATGTTCTCATCCTCGGCAAGGTCGTAGGGCTCCTGAGAAGCATGTAAAGCGGACGCTCGGGCAAAGCGGACGCAAGGAAAAGCCGCGGTGCTCCGCGGCTTTTTTCATAGATTTTTTAAGTAAAATACCTCTTCGGGGGTGAGCCGGCGGCAGGCGCCGCGGTCGAGCCCCGTGAGGGTGAGTTCCCCGAGTTTGATCCGTTTCAGAAACTCCACGGGCTTTCCGACCGTCTCGAACATCCGCCGTATCTCCCGGTTCTTCCCCTCTGTGAGGGTAACGTGCAGTTTGGTGAAGCTCTTGTTGGTCTCCGTCACATTCACCTTGCACTTTTTTGTGACGGCCCCCTTCCCGATCTCCACCCCCGCGCGGAGGCGGTTGAGCTGGGCGGGGGTCACCGCCCCCTCCACGCGCACGAGATAGGTCTTCGGGATCTCGCTCTGCGGCGCGGTGAGGCGGTAGGCGAGCTCCCCGTCGTTCGTGAGGATGAGGAGCCCCTCGGTATCGTAGTCGAGCCGCCCTACGGGGACGACCCGCCCCGCGCCCGCGGGCAGAAGGTCGACGACCGTCTTCCTTCCCTTGTCGTCGGAGACGGTGCACACGCACCCCTTCGGCTTGTTGAGAAGATAGTATTCATACTTCACTTTGTGCGAGAGGATCTTTCCGTCCAGTTCGACGCGGTCGTTCTCCCCCACCTCGTCCCCCGGGACGGCGGGCTTTCCGTTGAGGAGCACTCTCCCCTCGGAGATGAGTTCGTCCGCCTTTCGGCGGGAGGCGACCCCCTGTTCCGCAAGAAATTTGTTGATGCGCATTCCGAAAAAATGCGGCTTCCGCCGCTCTCCTTTCCTATATCATATACAAATTCTGCGAAAAAATCAAGTCCTTTTCGAGGAAGATCGCCATCCTCCCCGCAAATTCTCCCGCCTTTTCGGGCGCGGGCGAAAGAAGGTCGGCCGTAACTTTAACCTTTCCCCTCTCCTCCTCCGCGAGCGGATAGAAAAAATCGGAGAGGATCTTGTACCCCTCAAAGGTCCCGCCCCCGCAGAGACGGACGAGGGAGTAGCGGGCAAACGCCCCGTTGAGGAGCTCCGCCGAGCGCTCGTACATCTCGGGAGAATGGAGGACGACGGAGACGAGCTCCATGCCGTCCCGCGAGGCGCAGGTCACGAGGCACCGCCCCGCCCGCACCGTGTAGCCCGTCTTCACGCCGATCGCGCCCTCATACTCCGCGAGCATTTTATTCTTGTTCTTCCACCCGCGCGGCGCATAGCAGCGGCAGGAGACGACCTCGCGGAAGACGGCGTTCTCCATCGCGGCGCAGGTGATGAGGGCAAGGTCGCGCGGCGTCGTGTAGTGCCGCTCGTCGGGCAGGCCGTGCGGGTTGGCGAAGGAGCTGTGCTCCGCGCCGAGGCGGACGGCGCGGGCATTCATCGCGCGCACGAACTTCTCCACGCTCCCGCTGTGGTGGACGGCGAGGGTGACGGCGCAGTCGTTCCCCGAACGCAGCATGAGTCCGTAGAGAAGGTCGCGCACGGCGATCTCCTCCCCCGCGCGGAGATACACGCTCGAGCCCTCGACCCCCTCCGCCTCCTTCGGAACGGTGACGGTCTCGTCTAAATCGCAGTCCTCCGCAATGAGGAGCGCCGTCAGAATTTTCGTCGTACTCGCGGGCGGGAGCTGTTTTTCCGCACCCCATGAATGCAAAATGCGGCGGGAAGAGACTTCCGCGACGCACTCGCCCGAGGACATCGCGGCGGCTTCCGCACCCCTTGCGGAAGAAAGCGCGCACGGTATGCAGAGGAGAAATGCGAGAAGGAGCACGAGAGCAGCCCGCCGTTTCACTCCTTCCGTTCTCCCTTCATGAGTTTGCCGATGAGTTCCCCCGCCTTCTCGATGAGCCCGTCGAGCGGGTCGTCCGTCACCTGCACGATGCGGCAGCCCGTCCCGTCGTCGATGAGAAATCCCACGGGTTTGACGTCGATCACCGTCCCCGCCGCGCCCGCGAAGGGATAGCTCTCGTCCTCCTTTATCGCCTTCACCTCGCCGTATTCTCCCCCGCCGGAGAGGTACCCCATCGTCACCTTCGTGAAGGGGATGATCTGCGCCCCGCTCCGCGAGACGACAGGCTTTCCGATGACGGTGTTGACGTCCACGAGGGCGGTCAGCTGCTCGGCTGTCTTTTCCATGACGGTCCCGATCTTATTTTTGCGATCCAATTCAGAAACACCTCCAATGTCTTTTTTATGAGGGCGACGGTGAGCACGAGCCCGTTGAAGACGAGCGCCGTCTGCACGCTCAACTTGAAAACGGGCCTGTTGTTGAGAAGGGTGCTGCTCCCGACCGAGAGGAAGGGGTGCCTCGTCTTGAGGATGGCGAACGCCTGCGCGCCCGCCGTCTGCAAGAGAGCCGCGAGCATCACCCCGTAGGGCCTGTTCGCCCCGCCGATCTCGACGACCTGCCGAAACCGCCAAATCTGGAAGCCTTGCGCGATCTCGAATTTCTTGCGCGTCTCCGTCATCTCGGAGTAGGGCAAGAGCACCGCCTTCTTCTTCGTGAGGTGCACGGCGAGCCCCTCTTTGCGGAGTTCCGCATATCCGCCGAACACCCGTATCCTTCGGAAGAGGCTCAAAGAGAACCACGCCTTCCGCTCCTTCGCGTCCGCGTACACCTCCGCCCACACGAACACGGGAAAGAGGTAGAGGAGCGCTCCGAAGAACGCGGCGTAAACGAAACCGCCCATATCGCTAATATGGGCGGCCGCAGGCAAATTATTCTGTTTTACGGTCAATCGATCTTCAAAAGATCCTCTTCCTCGCGCAAAAACTCGGGGAGTTCATACTCGGACCCGAGAGGCCTCGGCTCCTCCGCGCCCTCTGCGTCCTCCGCTTCGGGGACCGGGAAGGGCTTGCGCACTTTCTCGTCCTCCCCGTCCTGATACTCCTCGCGCGCGTAGAGGTAGCTGTCGCGCTCGTCCGCCTTGCGCACGAGCTTCTCCATGAGGGTGTCGTAATCGGGAAGATCGTCGAGCGATTCGAGCTGGAAGCGCTTCAAGAACTCGTCGGTCGTCGCAAAGAGCACGGGACGGCCCACCGCGTCCTTCCTTCCGCAGGGGGTGATGAGTTTGAGATCGAGCAGGGCGTTCACGGCGTAGTCGCTGTTCACCCCGCGGATGAGTTCGATCTCCGTGCGGGTGATGGGCTGCTTGTAGGCGATGATCGCCGCGCACTCGAGGATGGTCTTGGTGAGTTCCTTCTCGCGGATGGGGTTCAAAACCGCCGCGACCTGCTCCTTATAGGCGGGATTGGAGGCGATCTGCGCCTTCCCGTTGAATTCGAGCAGCTGCAAGCCGCCCTCTTCGCCGTATTTTTCGCGGAGGGCGCCGAGCGCCTTCTTCACCTGTCCCGACGTCACGCCGAGCTTTTCCGCGATGTCCGCCACGGGCACGCCGTTCCCGGATGCAAACAGAACCGCTTCAATTATATTCGTCAAGGTCTCCAAGAGTATCTTCCTCCTTCCTGTCGGGGTTCGGCATGATGGTGATCGTTCCGAACGCCTCTTCCTGCCTCACGCGCAGATATTGGTGTTTGAGGAGCTCTAACAGCGCCTGAAAGGTCGTTATGATCTCCGATTTGGTGTAGTCCTTCGAGAAGAGCGCCTCAAACTCCACCTCTTTGAGTTCCTCGAGGCTCTCGAGGATGAAGGTGACCTTTTGGGAGACGGTGTACTCGTCCCGCGGGATCTCCCTCACCTCCGCCTCGGCGATCTCGTCCGAGCGCTTGAGCATGAGGCGCGAAAAGGCGGCGATGAGCCCGTCCACCGTGAGACTGTCGAGGGAGAACACGGTGCGCGTCTCCCCCACGTTCTTGTCGGGGCGCTTGAAGTAGTAGCCGATCTTCTCGAGCTCCTTGAGCTTTTGGGTCTCCTCCTTGATGAGGCGGTACTCCTCGAGGGCGCGGATGAGTTCCGCCTTGTCCTCCTCGATCTCCTCGTCGATCGAGGGGTCCTCTTCGAGGTTGGGAACGAGCGCCTGCGCCTTGATCTTGATGATGGTCGCCGCAATGTTGAGATAGTCGGTCACCTTGTCCACATCGAGATACGGAAGCCCCTTCATGTAGTCGAGGAATTGCTCCGTCACCTGCGAGACGAAGATGTCGGCAATGTCGATCTCCTCGAGTTTCACGAGGTAGAGAAGAAGGTCGAGCGGGCCCTCGAAGTTGCTCAAAACCGTCGTGTAATCCACGACGGACTCGAACTTTTCACGGATGGAATCGATCTTATCTTCTACCATGCGAGCAACCCCCAGAGGTCGGTGACGGGCATCCCGAACGCAAGCCCCCAGAGGGCGAGGATGGGGAACCCGAGGTATTTGGTCGCGAATTGCATGATCCACCCGAGGATGTTGAACCATTCCATTTGGGTGATCCCGAAATTCACGAAGACGCGGCAGATAAAGCTCTCCGCGATGAGCGCGATGAGGATGTACCTCCCCTGATCGCGCAGGAAACGGAAGAATTTGCCCCGCTTTTTGCTGAGCGCGTCCACGAGGCGGAACCCGTCTAACGGGTAGAGCGGGAGGAGGTTGAACACGCAAAAACTCAAGCTGTACGCATAGAGGCAATACGTGAAATAGCGGAGCAGGGCGGTGAGGAAGGGGATCTGCGGCATGAAGCGCACGATCACAAGGTAGAGCGGATAGAAGAGCAGCGCGCAGAGATAGTTGACGGCGACCCCCGCGCAGGAAGTGAGTGCGGGCCCCGTCCTGTATTTTTTGAAGTTATACGGGTTGATGGGAACGGGCTTCGCCCAGCCGAACCCCACGAGCGCGAAGCAGACGAGCCCGATGAGGTCGAAGTGCCGCAAGGGATTGAGGGTGAGACGGCGGTAGAGCTTGGGCGTCGGGTCCCCGCAGCGGTAGGCGACAAAGGCGTGCGCAAACTCGTGCACGGTCAGCACGAAGACGACTGCGATGAAACTCGCGAGGAGTTGCGAAAGCCCGTCTAACATCATATGGAACAATTATACAGCAATTTGCAAAAAAAGGCAAGAAAAAAGCGGACATTTTGAGAATTTTCCGCTTTTCAAAACAAGATATTGTGGTTTTACGGCCTTAAAGGTCTTCGGGAAGGAGGTCGTTCCGCGCAATGTCCTCGTAGGTCTGCCCCTTCACGACGAGCCGCGCTTCCCCGTTTTTCACGAAGACGACGGGCGGCACGGCGTTGCGGTTGTAGTTGGACGCCATCGAATAGTTGTAGGCGCCCGTCGAGAGCACGGCGAGAAGATCCCCGCGGTTTGCCTTCGGCAGGTTCATGTCGACGCCGATGAGGTCGCCGCTCTCGCAGCATTTCCCTGCGACGGAGACGAGCTCTTCGGGCTTCTCCCCCGCGCGGTTCGCGAGGACCGCCGTATATTTGGAGCGATACAAACAGAAGCGGGGGTTGTCGAACATGCCGCCGTCGACCGCGAGATACTTGCGGACGCCGCGGATCTCTCTGATCGCCCCCACCGTGTAGAGGGTGACGCCCGCCTCCGCCCCGACCGAGCGGCCGGGCTCGATCATGAGGCGGGGCTTTTTCAGCCCGTAGCGCCCGCAGCCCGCCGTCACCGCCCCGAAGAGCGCGCGCAAGAAGGCGCGGTAATCCTCCTCGCCGAGCGCGGGGTCTCCCTCGGCGTACCAAATGCCGAAGCCCCCGCCCGCATTGAGTTCCTCCGTCTCGAAGCCGAACGCCCTCTTCATCTCCGCGGCAAAGGCGAGCGCCTTCTCCGCCGCGACCGCAAAGGACTCCTTCTCGAAGATCTGCGAGCCGATATGGTAGTGAAAACCGGTGAGACGGAGGTGTTTGAGTTCCAAAAGACGCTTTGCCGCCTCCTTTGCCGAGCCGTCCGCCACCGAAAAGCCGAATTTGGAGTCGGGCGTCGCGGTCTGCACATAGGCGTGCGTGTGCGCCTCCACGCCCGGGTTGATGCGCAGCAGCACCTTCTGCACCTTTCCGCGCGCCTTCGCCGCCTCCTCGATGAGTTCCGCCTCGGAGAGGGAATCGACGACGATCCGCCCGACCCCGCTCTCCACTGCCTCCTCTATCTCACGGGGCAGCTTGTTGTTGCCGTGCATGCAGATGTCCTCCGCGGGGAAGCCCGCCGAGAGCGCCGTGTAGAGCTCGCCGCCCGAGACGACGTCCGCACCGATCTTCTCCTGCTTTGCGATCGCGTAGATCGCCTTGCAGGAAAACGCTTTGGAGGCGTAGTACACTTTCCCTTCGCCGTACTCCGCGAGCGTCTCACGGTAGAGACCCATCATCGCGCGGATCTTCTCCTCGTCGAATACATAGAGCGGCGTGCCGAACCGCTCGCGCAGTTCCACGCAATCGCACCCGCCGACCGTCATATGCCCTTTTTCGTTGATCTTCATTCGGCCACCTCTTTTCTATGATAATCTTCGGGCGGAAATTTGTCAAGAAAAAAGACATAACGGCGGAAAAGTATCGTCGTTATGTCACGCATAGTACTATGCAAAACTTAAAATTTTGCGTTTAATTCCAATTCTGTGCCGCCTCGCGGAAGGCGTCCCACCACGAATAGCGGGCGGCGTCCTCCATTGCCGTAAGCTCCGTCCGCGCGATCTCCACCCCGTCGCGGCACAGGGCGGCGTAGCCGCACGCATCCCCCGCCCGCACGGGCGCGGAGACCTCCTCTGCGGGACGAAGTTCCACCGTGCAGTCGGTCTCTCCCCTCTTTCCGAAGGCGCAAAGGGAGGTGCGCGCCGAGAGCGGGACTTCCTTCACGCGGCTCCCGCGGACCGCCGCCGTGCAGCCTGCGGGCGCTCCCGCCTCGAGGTAGCACACGCTCTCGAATTCGGAAAACCCGTAGTTCAGAAGCTCGGAGACCGCGCGGAAGCGCGATTTGGAGTCGGGCGCGCCGATCACCACGCTCACGAGCCGCATGTTGCCCCGCTTCGCCGTCGCCGCAAGGCAGAAGCCTGCCTCGCTCGTGAATCCCGTCTTGCCGCCGTCGCACCCCTTATAGGCGCGGATGAGTTTATTGGTATTGGTCATTGAGGTCGTGCGGCCGTCGGGGTGGACAAAGTCCTCGAACCACACGCGGGAAAATTCGTAGTATTTTTCATGGGCGAGGAGGGCGCGGAGCATGAGGGCGACGTCCTTCGCGCAGGAGTATTGCGGCTCCTTCGGCAGCCCCGTGCAGTTCGCGAACAGGGTGTTTTCGGCACCGAGTTCCCGC
>CANREU010000020.1 GCA_947629725.1 uncultured Clostridia bacterium | reverse complement strand
GATGGCAGCACCGCCTTCAAGGTGGTGAACAACACCCTCATGAGCTACGATGAGACAGTCATCTACTACTGCTTCAAGGCGTCGACCCTCAAATACGAGAAAGCCGTCAAGATCGCGCCCTATGCCTTTGCGGGCATCTCGGTGTTCGGCGGCGGCGCCTATATGACGGCGTTCGGCTTCTCCGACAACCTCATCGAGGTCGGCGAATACGCTTTCTATCAATTCGCAGCCCTCAACGGCGCATACGACAGCCTCTTCGGCTCGGTGGAAAAGGTCGGTAGTTACGCCTTCTTCGATACCGCCTTCGAGACCATCTACTGCAACGCGAAGTACGTCGGCGAGAGCGCCTTCGAGGTGAGCGGCAACATCGCGCAGCAGTATACGAAGATCAGGGAGATCCGCCTGCCCAACATCGTCACGATCGCAAATAAAGCGTTCGCCATTCAGGTTTCGGGCTCGGAAGGTGTCAAGTCGGGCTGCAGAAAGATCGTCATCGGTCCCAACTGCACTTCGATCGGCGCGGGCGCCTTCACTTGGAATGTGCAAAAGTGCGGCCTCGACATCATCCTTCAGGGCGACAAACTGCCCGTGCTTGCCAATGCTTCCCTCGGGAATACGAGCAACAACGAGAACCAATATCATACCCATCGCTATGTGTATGTGAAGGAATCCATGTTGAGCGCGGCGAAGCACGAGAACAGCTACCTCGGCTACTATCTCGGTTACTACACCGGGGACGGCTGGGGTCTCCATGAGGACGGCACCTTCGCCTTCTACGAGGGCGACATGGAAACAGTCGTCATGCCTGCGGCGGTGAAGACCCTCGGCGGCATTCTCGACATCTTCTCCACGACTGCCAACCTCGACAAGTGCACGTCGTTTACCGTCGCACAGGAGAACGACAACTTCAAGATGCAGGACGGCGCGCTCGTCTCCGCGGACGGTACGACCCTCTACGGCTACTTCGGCAGCGGTGCGGGGAACTTCTCCTCCGTCACCGAGATCAAGCCCTACGCCTTCTACAACAAATTGAAGGCGGGCGCAACGGTCACCTTCGGCACTCCCGAAACGGTAGGGGAGTACGCCTTCTACGGCTGCGCGGGCCTCACCTCCTTCACGCCGTTTGAGAACCTCTCCGAAGTTGCGGCGCACGCGTTTGAAAAGAGCGGCCTCACCACGGCTACCCTCACGAACCCCGAACTCACGGAGATCGGCGCAAATGCGTTTGCGGGCTGCGCGAACCTCAAACTCTATGTGAAACTTCTCACCCCGCCCACCCTTCCCGCGAAGGCGGTGGAAGCTACCTGCGAACTCTACGTTCCCGCAGAGCTCGTGGATACCTACAAGGGCGCATGGACTTCGTACACCGATCAGATCAAGGCGGATACCAACACCCACGTCTACACCGTCACCTTCGATACGGACACCGAGAACGGCGGCAGCGAAGTCGCAAGCCAGAAGTATCTCTCGGGCGGCAAGGTCGTAAGACCCGAGACCGATCCGACGCGCACGGGCTACTACTTCGGCGGCTGGTACACGAAGGACGGCACGGGCGACGATTGGGGCACGGAGTACAACTTCGAGACCTCCAATGTCACGGCAGACGTCACCATCTATGCGAAGTGGATCAAGGGCGTGAACGTCACCTATTCGACGGGCGAAAGCGGCGCGGAAGTCGCGGGCGAAATGGTCCGTCCGGGCTCGACGCTCACCCAACCCGAAGCGCCCAAGTGGAAGGGCCACGTGTTCGTCGGCTGGTATAAGGACGAACAGTGCTCCGAGGGGAAGGAGTTCGACTTCACGAAGGACACCATCTCCGAGGATACCACCCTCTATGCGAAGTGGGAAGAGGGCAAAACGGTCACCTTCTCCACGGGCGACGGCGGCAGCGCGGTCGAAGAGCAGGCGGTGCTTACGGGCGGCAAAGTCACCCGTCCCGCCGAGGATCCGACCCGCCCGGGCTACAAGTTCCTCGATTGGTACACGAAGGACGGCACCGAGGGCGATTGGGGCGAGAAGTTCGACTTCGAGAACTACAAGATGGGCAGCGAAGACATCACCGTCTACGCCAAGTGGGAAGAGGACTTCTGGGAAGTCGACGAGAGCGGCAAACTCACCCACTACTACGGGCCTACCGATAAGGTCGTGCTTCCCGCAACGGTGAAGTCCATCACGAGCATTCTCGACATCTTCGGCACCAAGACGAAGCTCGGCCAATGCACCTCGTTTACGGTGGCAGGGGACAGCACCTCCTTCAAGATGGAGCACGGCGCCCTCCTCTCCTACGACGGCACGGTCCTCTACGCCTTCTTCGGCGACGAGGGGACGGAACTCACCTGGGAGAATGTCACCGAGATCGGCGAGAGCGCCTTCTACGGGCACCTCGCGACCGCGAAGACGCTCGCCTTCTCGGCGGAGCTCAAAACGGTCGGCAAGGGCGCGTTCGAGAGCTGCGCGGGCATGACCGACTTCACCCCGTTCGAGAACGTGACGACCATCGGCGCCGACGCCTTCAAGGCGACCAAACTCGTGGACATCGTCTGGAACGGCACGAGCATCACGGCGGCGTTCAGCAGCATCACCACCTTGAAGACGGTGAAACTCATGAAGGCCACGACGATTGCGGCATCCGCATTCACGGGTTGCTCTGCAATCACCACGCTTTGGATCGGACCGAACATCAAGACGATCGGGAAGAGCTCTTTCACCTCGGCAGGTCTGAGCAAAACTCTGAAAACAATTTACATTTACGCAACAACGCCTCCCACACTGGGTGACGCAAAGAATAGTTGTACCGATAACACCCACCCGTTCGGCGGCGGCAGCACTGGCAACAAGACCGTTTGCACACTCTATGTTCCGAATTCCGCGAAATCTACCTACACGCAGAGCACCCGCGTCAACTGGAACTGGTATGCGAGTACGCGTTACAAGGCGATCACCGTAGCCGTTACCTATCACATGGGCGAGGGCGAAGGCGCACCTGCGGCACCGACTGCGGCAGTCAACTGGGGCGCGGTCTTCAACGAACCCGCTACCCCGAAGTGGAAGGGCAAGATCTTCGCAGGTTGGTACACCGACGCCGCCTGCACCGAGGATAACAAGTACACCGCGTTCGGCTCCGTCATCAAGGACGAATCCCTCGAGCTCTGGGCGAAGTGGGAAGAGAACGCCCTCTGGGTGGAATTCAACAGCAATGAGGGCTCCTCTGTCGATTGGCAGGCGCTCCGCTCGGGCGAAAAGGCCTCCGAGCCCGACGCTCCCACGAGAGCGGGCTACGAGTTCCTCGGCTGGTACACGAAGGACGGCACCTCCGATGGGCAATGGGGCGAGCAGTTCAACTTCGAGAGCGAGATCACGCAGAACACCACCCTCTATGCGAAGTGGGAGAAGGGCGCGCTCGTCACCTTCGATCTCAACGGCGGCACCAAGCCGAGCGGTTTTGTGGCGACGCAGACCGTGAAGAAGGGCGAACACGTCACCGCACCCGCCAAGAACCCGACCCGCACGGGCTGGACGTTCGAGGGCTGGTGGACGAAGGACGGCGACAACTGGACGAAACAGTTCGACTTCGACGAGGATACCGTCTCCGACGACATCACCCTCTATGCGAAGTGGAACCCGTGGGTCATCGGCGACGACGGCTACTTGAAGTCCTACGGCGATACCATTGCGGATACGCTTGAGATCCCCGCGAACATCAAGATCCACGACATCACGAACATCCTCGGCACGTCCATATCGAAGTTCCCCGCAAAGGCGCTTACCATCACGGTGGCGGCGGGCAACCTCGATCTCAAAGTGGTGAACGGCGCCCTCGTCTCCTACGACGGCACGACGCTCTACTACTACTTCGGAAGCGAAGCGAGCTTCTCCTCGACGGACATCACGACCCTTGCGCCTTACGCGTTCGCGGTGAACAGCAGCCTTGAGAGCAAGGATACCCTCACGAGCGTCACGCTCACGAAGGTCACGGCGATCCCCGCAAGCTGCTTCTACAACCGCGGCGGGCTCGAAACGCTCTCCTTCGGTACGCTCACCGAGATCGGGGCAAGTTCGTTCTACAACGCGAAGATCGCATCCTACGAGCCCTTCAAAAACCTTGCGGCGATCCCCGACAACGCGTTCACGGGTGCGAACTTTGTGAATAAGGAGATCACGGTGAATGCCGCGACGATCGGTACGATGGCGTTCTACAAGGCGGGCTTCACCAAACTCACCATCGGCGAGAACGTGACGAGCATCGCAAGCAACGGCTTCAACGGGATCGCAAACGGCGGCATTGTCATCCTCAATGGCACCTCCGTTCCCACCGTTGACAAGAGCTTCCCGATCGGCAATGGCGGAAGCGACGCTTTCATCGGTTTGCTCGTCGTGCCGCAGGGCAAGATCGAAACCTATAAGACGGACAGCGGCTTTGTGGCGGCGAAACTTTCGACTGCGAAGTTCGTCGAGGCGGACAGCTACGACGAGGTGGACGGCGGCTGGGTCGTCGATAAGAGCGGCAAGCTCCTCGTCTACAGCGGCGATTTGGCGACGATCGTCATTCCCAAAGAGGTGAAGAGCATGGACAGCATTCTCGACATCTTCGGTGCGGGCAAGTATATTGCAACTTGCAAGAGCCTTACGGTGGCGGCGGAGAACACGAGCTTCAAGGTAGAAAACGAGATGCTCGTGGACTACGAGACGGGTAAGATCGTGTATATGTACCTCGGCACAACTGCACCCGAAGACTTCTCTACGTTCACCGAGATCAAGCCGTATGCCTTCTACAACAAGACGGCGATCACGTCTGTCACGCTCACCGCGGTCACGAAGATCGGCGACTACGCCTTCTACGGCTGCTCCGCGCTCAAGACCATCACGATCGGCGAAAAGGTCACCGCGATCGGCAGCTATGCCTTCGGCAGCATCCCGACGGGCACCACTTGCACCATCAACGCGACCACGCCGCCCACGCTCGGCACCTACGTGTTCAGCACGACGACGAGCAAAGTCACCGTGAAGGTGCCTTCGGAAAGCGTCGATACCTACAAGGCGAATTCGAGCTGGTCGCTCTACAAGTCGCGCGTCATCGCCATCAGCTGAACAGATCCTTCCGACCCATCCCCCGTCTCCCCGTGAGGCGGGGGATAGGGGAGGGGGCGTAACCTGCCCTCTCCGTGGGAGCACCGCAACCTGCCCTGCTATAAATACGTCACCTCGATCCGAGCGGCTATCAATACGTCACCCTGAGCTTGTCGAAGGGTATCCGTATTATAAATAAGGTCATGTTTCGACTTCGCTCAACATGACGTATTTGTAGGAGCACCGCAAACCTCCCCCCTCAACGGGAGGGAGGAGGTGAAAGGCTCCGCTCCTCATAAGGGGGCAGCCGATCCTCCACAACAATCAAGGAGAAATCATGAAAACATTCGCAAAATTTGCCACGGTCGCGCTGTGCGCCTGCCTCGCTGCGGGCGCGCTCGCAGGTTGCGGCGGGAACAAAAACCAAGTCGTCGTATGGGGCGGCGCGGAAGATCAAGTCCTCCTCAAAAAACTCGTTGACGAGTTCAAAGAGGCAAACCCCGACGTAAAGGAAACCATCAAAGTCATGGTGCAGGACGCGTGGGACGCGCAGTCGGTCGTCGCCAAAGATCCCGAAAAGGCGGCGGACGTCATCCTCATCCCGCACGATCAGGTCGGCATCATGGCGCAGTCGGGTCTCCTCGCGGAGATCAGAGACGGCACGGCGGCGACGTTTGCCACGGACATCCGCACGAACAACGACCCCGCGACCGTCCAGCAGGCGACCTACAAAGAGAAACTCTACGGCTTCCCTCTCACGATGGACACCTACATCATGTACTATACGACGGAGATCTTCGATGAGACGAAGAACGTAAGCGAAGAATTCCTTTCGAGCGTAGACGCGATGCTCTCGGTGGACCCGAATGCGATGAAGGTCATCCCCGGCAGCGCCAGCGGAGAGAGGGCGAAGGCGTTCGGCTTCAACATGACGGACGGCTTCTATGTGAACATGGGCTTCTTCGCGATGGGGTGCACCCTCTACGGCGAGAACGGCGACGACGTCGGCGCCTGCGATTGGAACAGCGAAAACGGCATGAAGTTCATGCGCTATGCGGCGGCGAATTTCCGCCAGAGCAACGCAAACTTCAAGTCGGACGACGCGAAAAACCTCGCGACCGCCCTCTTGAACCAGCGCCTCGGCGCATGTATCTCGGGCGGCTGGGAGATGCAGGACACCTTCAAGAAGGCGTCTTCCATCAAATACCGCACCCTGCCCTCCATCACGGTAGACGGGGTGCAAAAGCCCCTCGTGGCGTTCTCCAACAGCAAGCAGTACGTCGTGAACAACGTCTCCAAGCACAAGGCTACGGCAAGCCGCATTGCGGCGTATATCACGAGCGAGGAGAGCCAGCTCCGCTACGCGGAGGAGAGGGGATATTATCCCGCGAACAGGAACGCCCAGGAGAATGCGGCGGTGAAGGACGATCCCTTCTTCAAAGTCATCCGCGAGCAGCTCGATCTGTCCGTTCCCGTGCCCATCATCCCCGAGATCTCCCGCTATTGGGAGGCGGCGAAACAGCTTGGGACGTCCATCTACAACGGGTCCCTCGGCGGGGAAGACGACGATCTCCGCGGCGCGCTCGCAGAGTTCATCAGTGCACTGAACAGCATCATTTAAGGCCCACACAGGCGGCGGAGAGCCGCACCAACCCCCTAATTGCCGTCCGCCCCGCAAGGGCGGGCGGCACACGGGAGACGCTATGGAAGAGAACAAGGAAATCACCGAAAGCGCAGAGAGCAAGGAGAACAAGATCACCATCCGCAAAGTGGCGGAAAAGGCGGGGGTCTCCGTGACCACGGTCTCGTTCATTCTGAACGGCATCACGGACAAGTGCAGCAAAGAGACCCTCCAAAAAGTGCTCCACACGATCAATATTTTGGACTATCACCCCTCGGGGCTCGCGCAGTCCTTCGCGAAGGGGAAGAGCTCGAATATCATCCTCCTCGCCGACAAGCACGACACCGTTTTGCAGCAGGCGGAGAGTTTCCAATTCGTGCGGATGCTCGGAAAAGCGCTCGAAAAAAATAAATTGAATCTCGTGATCCGCACCTATCTTGCGGCGATCCGCATCGACACGGCAGACGCCATCCTGTGCTTGGGCACCGAGGAGACGACCTTCCGCAAGATCGCGGCGGAGAACTTCGTGCCCTTACTTGCGGTGGGCTCCCGCATCCACGACGAACTCTTCTTCCAAGTCTTGCAGGACTTCAAGAAGGTGACGGACGCGGGCGACGCGCACTTCGGGAAGGGCAACTACACCGTCGTTCTCGTCGATATGTACAGCGAGTCCTTCAAAGAGGAGATCCGCAAGGCGTGCCGCCGCGTGACCTTCCTCTCCGACCACGGGCTCACGAATATCCCCACGGGGAATATCGTCACGGTCAACGAGAGCCTTCTGAACCTCCCCGAGCTCTCCGACAGGGACATTCTCTTGGTCCCGTCCGTCACGGAGGAGAGGATCGACGCAATTTTGGATTGCTACAACAAGGCCATCAAGCGCGAGAAAGTGGATACCCACGTGGTGCGCATCTGAAGAGGAGAAAGAGCGTGAACAAAGAGGCGATCTATCACAGGCCGGACAGCGAATACTGCTACCCTTTAGACGGGAGCACGCTGCGCATCGTCTTGCGGACGGCGCGCGGGGAGCGGCTCAAGGAAGTCGGTCTCCTTTGGAACAACAAATACGATTTTTGCGAACGGAGGCAGTTTGCCCGTCTCAAAAAGATGTGGAGCGCCCCTCTGTACGATTATTATATCGCGGACCTGAAGTCGGACGACGTCCGGTTCGCCTACATCTTCCTGCTCACGCTTTCCGACGGGCGGGAGTATTACTTTTCCGAGGACGGCGTCACGGAGGAGTATGATTTCAAACACGGCTACTACACCTTTTTCCAATACCCGTTCATCAACGGGGCGGACGTTGCTGCGCCCGTTCCGTGGGCGGAGGAGGCGATCGTCTATCAGATTTTTCCCGACCGCTTCCGCCGCGGCGACATGCAAAAGGACGACAGCTACATCACGCAGGCATGGGGGGAGCTCCCGAAGCCGAAGTGCTACACGGGCGGCGACCTCAAGGGGATCCTCGAAAAACTCGGCGAAATTGCGGACATGGGGTTCAATACGCTCTACTTAACGCCCGTTTTCCGCTCTCCGAGCAACCATAAATACAACATTGCGGACTACCTCTCGGTAGACCCCATGTTCGGCACGAACGACGACTTGAAGGCCCTCATCGCCGCCGCCCACGCGCGGGGGATGCGCATCGTTATGGACGCCGTTTTCAACCACTGCGACGAGAGCAACGCGATGTTCGCCGACGTGAAGGCGCGGGGACGGGAGTCCGCCTACTGCGATTGGTTCATCATCCGCGGCGATTTCCCCGCCCGAACCCCAAGCCTCGCCCCCTCCTCGGGAGTCCCTGTTCTTGCCCCCTCCTCGGGAGCCTCTGTTCTTGCCCCCTCCTCGGGAGGGGGGCAGGGGGGTGGGTCCCACACCCTCTGCAACTATGAGATTTTCGCGGACTGCCCGTATATGCCCAAGTGGAACACCAGCTCCCCGAAGGTGCGGGAATACCTTCTGAACGTGGCGCTCGCCTATCTCTCGTGGGGGATCGACGGGCTTCGGCTCGATGTGGCGGACGAGGTCTCCCACACCTTCTGGCGGGAGCTCCGCCGCGCGGTGAAGGAGAAGTACCCCGAGGCGCTCCTGATCGGCGAAGTGTGGCACGAAAACCGCATGTATCTCCGCGGGGATGAGTTCGACGGCGTGATGAACTACAAGCTGCAAAAGGTCTTTTTGGACTTCTTCGCCTACGGGCGGATCGGCGCGGGGGAGGCGGCCGCGCGGATCGACCGCATCACCGCGTCCAACATGCGGCAATCGAACATCATGATGCTCAACTTCCTCGACAACCACGATACCCCCCGCTTCCTGCGCGCGTGCGGAGAGGACAAAGAAAAGCTGAAAACGGCGCTCTCCGCGCTCTACTTCTGCACGGGGATGCCCTGCGTGTTCTACGGCACCGAGCTCCCGCTCACGGGGGACGGCGACCCCGACTGCCGCCGTACCTACGATTGGTCGAAGGACCCCGAATTCAAGGGCTATCTCACCGCACTTTCCCGCATGCGGCGGGAACTTCCCCGCGGCGAACTCCGCGCGCGCGAGGAGGACGGGGCGCTCGTTTTAGTGCGGGAGAGCGAAACGGAGCGCGTCACGGCATATTTCGGCGGCAAAAAGAAAGGCAAGATCGTGAGGGAACAGATATGAACAGAGAAAAACTGCTCGCGGCGCTGCGCGGGATCGAGGTCGCAGGCAAGAGCGTGAAAGAGTTATACGGCGAGATCTCGTCGGCGTGTATGAGGGAACTCATGCAGCCCGTGCGGCGCACGCAGGGGAAGAGCGCCTACTACTTCTCCGTGGAATACCTCATGGGGAGGATGTTCTATAACAACCTGCTCGCCCTCGGTATTTTGGATGAAGCGCGGGAGATCTTCGCACAGAAGGGGCTCGATCTCAACGTCTTCGAGGACGTGGAGGACGCCGCCCTCGGCAACGGGGGACTGGGGCGCCTTGCCGCCTGCTATCTGGACAGCGCGGCGAGTTTGGGCTATCCCCTCGACGGCTACGGGATCCGCTACAAATACGGGCTCTTCCGCCAGAGATTCAAGGAGGGGCGCCAGACCGAGGAGCCGGACGATTGGCAGAAGTGGGGGGACCCGTGGTCCGTCCGCCGCCCGAACGAGACCAGAAGGGTGGAATTTGCCGACATGACCGTCTTCGCCGTGCCCTATGATATGCCCATCTACGGCAAGAGCTTGAATATCCTCCGTCTCTATCAGGCGGAGGGGAGCGCGGAGGCGGAGAAACTCTCGGAATACCTCTATCCCGCGGACGACACCGAGGAGGGGAAGCTCCTCCGCATCCGTCAGGAATACTTCTTTTCCGCCGCGGCGGTGGGGGAGAGGGTGGAGAGGTTCGTCGCCCAATACGGGCGTGACTTTGCCAAGTTCCCCTCGGTGAACGTCTTCCAGCTCAACGATACGCACGCGGTGTTCGCGGTCGCCGAGTTTTTGCGGCTCTTGACCTCGGAATACCGCCTGTCCTTCGGCCGCGCCGTGGAGATCGCAAAGGAGACCTTCAACTACACCAACCACACCATTCTGCCCGAGGCGCTCGAATGCTGGGACGAGAAGCTCGTGGAAAAGATCTTGCCCGAGATCGCCCACATCCTGAAGAGATTGCAAATTTACGCCTCCGCGGAGTGGCGGGAGCGGGGGTGCACGGCGGAGGAGAGGCGGGCGATGTCCGTCCTCACGGGCGGGCGGTTCTGCATGGCGAACGTGGCGGTGTACGTCTCGGGGCACGTCAACGGCGTGGCGGAGATCCACTCCCGCATTCTGAAGGAGAAGCTGTTTTCGGCGGCATACCGCCTCGACCCCCAAAAATTCCTCAACGTGACGAACGGCGTCACCCACCGCCGCTGGCTCCTGTTGTGCAACGGGGAGCTCTCGGGATTTTACGACGCCCGCCTCGGCAGGGGCTGGCGGAACGATTTGAGCCAGATCGAAAGGATCGACTGTTCGGACGGGAAGACGCTCGGGGCCTTCTCCGCGGTGAAAGCGGAGAAAAAGCGGCAGCTCGCCGCCTATATCGAGAAAAGGGAGGGCGTAAAACTCCTCGAAGACGCCATTTATATCGCCCAAGTCAAGCGCCTGCACGAGTATAAACGGCAGCTCATGACGGCGTTTGCGATCCTGCGCATTTATTTCGACCTGAAAGAGGGGAGGCTCCCCGATTTCACGCCCACGGTGTTCCTCTTCGGCGCGAAGGCGGCGGGGGGTTACAAGCGGGCGAAGGCCACGATCAAGTACCTCAACGACATCGCCGCGCTCGTGAACGGCGACGGGGCGGTGAACCGGAAGCTGCAGGTCGTCTTCGTGCAGAATTACGACGTGAGTTACGCCGAGAAGATCGTCGCGGGGAGCGACGTCAGTTTGCAGGTCTCCACGGCGGGCTTTGAGGCGAGCGGCACGGGGAACATGAAACTCATGATGAACGGCGCCGTCACGGTGGGCACGATGGACGGGGCGAACATCGAGATCGTGGAAAAGGCGGGGCGCGAGAACAACTACATCTTCGGGGCCACGGAGGAGGAGATCGCCTCCCTCGAGAAGGGGTACGACCCCGTCCTGTTCGCGGAGAAAGATCCGCGGATCAAGGAGGTGACGGACACCCTCACCGACGGGACCTTCCCCGCGAGCGCGGAGCTCGAAGAGCTCTATGCCGCCACCTTCGAGCGCACCTACAACCGTCCCGACCACTACTATGTGCTCTACGACCTCATGCCCTACGTTTCCGCCCTTCTCGCGGTGAACAGGGACTACAAAAACGGCGCGCTCTTTGCCCGCAAACAGCTTGAAAACGCGACCCATTCCGCATTTTTCTCGTCCGACAGGGCGATCGCGTCCTACGCCGCGAAGATCTGGAAGATCTGAATACAGCCTCCCTTTGCAGGGGTGCGGCGCATGCCCTCCCCCAAGAGGGGGCGCCGAGAAAAAGGTGGCGCAAGCCCTCCCCTTACGTGAGGGGGAGGGATAGGGGTGAGGGTCCGCCCGCGAAATTGCGAATTGCCCCTCATCCGTCCCCTACGGGGACACCTTCCCCCCGAGGGGGGAAGGCTTTCGGCGGGCGTGTGCATGCCCTCCCCCGAGGGCGCAGGCAGTGCGGAAATACAAGGAGGAATCATGGATAACGATAGAGACAGTATCGGCGATCTCCGGCAAAAGATCTTTCACGGTTGGCTGCACATCGGAGAACTCGTCTGTATATGGACATACCGCATTCTGCACGGGTGGGTCATCTGGCTGTTGTCCGCGCTCATTGCGGAGATCGTCGGGCTCGCGCTTCTCATCGGCCGCCTCTTCAAGAAAGGGAGCACAAGCAGCGTCAGGAAAAGGGTCGGAGCTCTTCGGCGGGAGATCGTTCACGGTTGGCTGCACATAGGGGAGCTTGTCTGTATATGGACATACCGCATTCTGCACGGGTGGGTCATCTGGCTGACCTCCGCACTCATTGCGGAGATCGTGGGGATCGCGATCTCCATCGGCCGCTTCTTCAAAAACCTGCCCTTCCGTATCGCCTCCCTCGGCAAGAAGATCTGGGCTGGGATCAAGGACTTCGCCCTCGGGTTCGTCCGCGGCAACGTTTGGGAAAAGCTCTCCCATCTTTTCATGGGCTTCGGGAACATCGGCGCGGGGCAGTATATAAAGGGGAGTATCTTCTTCCTCATCGAGGCGGGCTTTATCGTCTTCATGGTCCTTTCGGGCGGGAGCGCGTTTGTCGGGTTCTTTACTTTGGGTACGCACGTGCAGTCTACGGGGGAAACGGTCGATGAATGGGGCAACCCCGTCGTCACGCATGGGGACAACTCCCTCCTCATGCTCCTCTTCGGCGTTTGTACCATCCTCCTCATCATAGCTTTTCTCTGTATCTATGTCTCTTCGGTGCAGTCGGGCAGGAAGGCTTGGGACGTGAGGCGCGCGGGGGGCAGGCCTCAAGGGTTCCGCAAGGACCTCTTCGACCTCTTCGACAGGAAGCTCTATAAGACGATGCTCTTCATCCCCATCGTCTGCGTGCTCGCTTTCACCGTCATCCCGCTCGTCTACATGATCTTGATGGCGTTCACGAGTTACGATCACGCGCACCTCCCGCCTGCGTCCCTCTTTGATTGGATCGGGTTCGACATGTTCGGGCAGGTGTTTTCGAGCGCCAAGATCGCGGGCACTTTCTTCCCCATCCTCGGCTGGACGCTGCTTTGGGCGCTCCTTGCCACCGTCTCCTGCTACTTCGGCGGCATCCTTTTGGCTCTTCTCATCAACAAGAAGGGCATTGTGGGCAGACCCGTATTCAGAACAGTGTTCGTCCTCACGATCGCGATCCCCCAGTTCATCACGCTTCTTACGATGAACAATTTCCTGCACATAGACGGGCCCTTGAACACCGCCCTCTTAGACTGGGGCATCATCTCGCAGCGGATAGACTTTTTGGGGAACGTCGCCTACGACTCCATCCTTCCTCGCATGAGCGTCCTCGTCGTGAACCTGTGGATCGGCGTGCCCTATACCATGCTCATCACGACGGGCGTCCTCATGAATATCCCGAAGGACCTCTACGAGGCGGCAAGGATCGACGGCGCAAACCCCGTCACGCTCTTTGCCCGCATTACGCTCCCGTATGTGCTATTTGTAACGGGGCCCTACCTCATCCAGCAGTTCATCGGGAACATCAACAACTTCAATATCATCTATTTGCTTACGGGAGGGGGACCCGCCGTGCCGGGGTATCACATCGCGGGGAAAACAGATCTTCTCATCACATGGCTGTATAAACTCACCATCGAGCAGAGTGATTACAACTTGGGCGCGGTCATCGGGATCTACACCTTTGCGGCGAGCGCCGTGTTCTCGCTCTTCGCCTATTCGAGAACGAGCGCAAATAAGGGAGAGGGGGATTTTCAGGTATGAAAAAAGCAGGCTTAAAAGTAAGGCGCGTTGCGGGAAATATCGTCGCGGAGATCGTCCTCATCGCACTCTCCGTGCTCTGGCTCGTGCCCATCGTCTGGATCGTCTTGCAGGCGTTCCGCGCGGAGCCGGGCGCCATCACCTACACCTTCTTCCCGCAGGGGCTCACGTTCGATAACTTCGTCCGCCTCTTCCGCGAGACCCTCTTCGTCCGCTGGTATTTCAACACCCTCCTCGTCGCGGTGTGCTCCTGCATCCTCTCCACCCTCGTCACCCTCATGGTGGCATACGCCATGAGCCGCTTCCGCTTCAAGATGCGGAAGCCCTTCATGCAGATCGCCCTCGTCCTCGGCATGTTCCCGGGGTTCATGAGCATGGTGGCCGTGTATTACATTTTGAAAGCCTTTCATTTGGACGGGCAGCTCGTCTCCCTTATTCTCGTGTACTCCGGCGGTGCGGGGCTTGGCTTTTACGTCGCAAAAGGATTTTTCGACACGATTTCTTCCTCCCTCGACGAGGCGGCGCGGTTAGACGGCGCAACGAGCTGGCAGGTCTTCTGGAAGATCATCGTGCCGCTCTCAAAGCCCATCATCGTCTACACCGCCCTCATGGCGTTCATCTCGCCGTGGTCCGACTTCATCTTCGCGAAGGTTATTTTGGGCACCAACCGCGAGCAGTACACCGTGGCGATAGGGCTCTTCGAGTTCCTCGACACCACCCATAAATCGACTTATTTCACCTGCTTTGCGGCGGGCTCCATCCTCGTGGCCGTCCCCGTCGTCCTCCTCTTCATCTTCCTCCAGCGCTACTACGTAGAGGGGATCACCGGCGGCGCCACAAAGGGCTAAACCTTACATTTTTTGCA
Organism: uncultured Clostridia bacterium; assembly: GCA_947629725.1. Classification (GTDB taxonomy): domain Bacteria; phylum Bacillota; class Clostridia; order Christensenellales; family Borkfalkiaceae; genus Gallimonas. The sequence continues at coordinate 1,223 of CANREU010000020.1, read as the reverse complement.
AATGGGGGCAGTTTTTTCCGAAAAACTCTTGTTTTTTTCGGCGGACTGTGCTATGATTGTCGGCAAGAAAAATAAGGAGGCAGTTGTATGTTAAACAAAAAGATCGCAGATCTTCTGAACGATCAGATCAACAAGGAACTCTATTCGGCGTACCTCTATCTGGATTTCGCCGATTACTATGCCGACGAGGGGCTCGACGGCTTCGCCCATTGGTATGAGGTGCAGGCGCAGGAGGAGCGCGACCACGCCTTCATGATGCGCAGATACCTCTTGAACAACGGCGTGAAAGTGGAGCTCAAAGAGGTCGCAAAGCCCGATAAAACTTTCAAAGACCACCTCGCGCCCCTCGAAGCGGGGTATGCGCACGAACAGTATGTGACCTCGCTCATCACCGCGATCTACCACGAGGCGTTCGCGCAGAAGGATTACAAGACCATGCAGTTCCTCGACTGGTTCATCAAGGAGCAGGGCGAGGAGGAGACCAACGCCGAGGACATGATCAAGAAGATGAAGCTCTTCGGCGGGGATGCGAAGGGGCTCTATGCCCTGAACCAAGAGCTCGCGGGGCGGGTGTACGCGCCCTCTGCGACGGGTCCTGCCATGTAAAGAATACGCGAAAGAGGCGGCGCCGTCCGGCGCCGCTTTTTTCTGCGGAAAAAGCCCCTCCGCGGGAGGGCGTTCGTTTTCCGTCTCCGCATATCCCAAGCGTGCCCTCCCCCCTGCGTCAGGGGGAGGGGCGGCGCCTTTCCTCTTGCCTCCCCCCTAATACTTGAGGGGGGAGGGTAGGGTGAGGGGTGGAAGAAAAGAGCAAGATTCACTCCGCCGCGCAAGGCGCGGCGTCGGAATGACGAAGAAGCGAGGCATGCACCTCTCTTCTTCGTTTGCCCTCGCCCTCCTTTGGGGGGCGAGGGGTAGGGGGCGGGGGGGACTTCGTACTTCGGGATTCTTCGACACGCCGCGCCGACCGCATAGTGCGGTCGGCGCGGCGGCTCAGAATGACGCGGAAAAGAGGGGGGGTGAAGAGGCGTAAAAAGCACACAAGAAAAACCCCGCGGTGCGGGGTTTTTGATGCATGGGGTCCGAAAAACGGGGGAAGGCCCTTATTTCACGAGGCTCTGGAGCACGGTCTCGGGCGCCTGTTCGTAGCGCGCGAAGGTCTCGGTGAACTTGCCTCTTCCCTGCGTCATGGAGCGGAGGGAGGTCGCATAGGTGAGGATCTCGCC
>CANREU010000019.1 GCA_947629725.1 uncultured Clostridia bacterium | reverse complement strand
ATAACGTTTTCGACCTTGGGATAGTTTTGTAAAACCCAGGGCGGCGTAATCGAATCTTTATCTTCACAAGCAATGAGCGCCAAAGAATAGGCAAGTTCGACAGGGTAATGTTTGAGCAAAAGATCAATATTTGCATTCGTACAGATCTTACCGTCGAAAGCTTCTTTTATTGATATATCGCTTAACGGATAAGGCCTGAAATCGTTATATTTGAAAAAGCCCTGAAATTCTGGATAAGGATACAATAAAGCGCAGAATATCCACTTCAATTTATTGGGCAATTGTTGGAAAGCGTTTATCTCATCATAAAACAAGTCCCTTGCCTTTATGGAATCGTTAAGGGGATTATTTAATTCATCGCTTTGCAGTTTGTCATCTTTCAGCAATTTATGATATGGCTTTTTCGGAAACAGCAATGGTGAAATATAGAGCGTATCTATAATTGTCGGAGGATTTGTTGCGTTCAGCAGTTCTCCGATATATTTTAAGTCATGATGCAGAAGGTTATGTCCGCAAATATACTCCGCGCCACTTACGAACTTGGAAAAATCCGCTTTTTTCGCAGAATGAAATTGGTCGCCGTTGGATGTAACAGCGCCCAAATCGTTAATTGTGCCATTCTCAGTTGAAATCTCACTGTCCACGAAAATAGTATTGGGCTTCATGAGTATACTCCTACTTGTATAAAATGACCATTTAATTATACCACATTTTTAGTGACATGGCAAATTGTTTTGCCGCGCATAACTTTTTATGAGGATCTGTTTTCGGAATATTTCGGGGGTGCCAAAATGTCAGAATACTTCGGCATTTCAAGATCCTCCGTTTGGTGTGAATTTTTTAGGCCGACAGGTCTTTCTTGCTTCTGCATCATTCAGAATTTCCCTGTCTCTCATCGACCTTAGCCTCTTTTGAACCGCGCGACTATCGCGCGGTTTTCGTATTACGACAAAGAGCCGAAAGGGGTTGGCTTTCGGCTCTTTTTCATGCTCTCTTGTGGGGTCCGTTTACAGGGCTTTCTTCAAGGCATCATACACTTTCACCATCGCGAAAGTATCGAGTTCGCAATACTTCAACAGGTCGTGCTCCGCCGCCGCGCTTTCCGCGATGCCTTATTTCTGGATCTTGTTCATCATGTCGACGATGTCCTGCACCGTCTTCACGTTCTCGACTTCGCCCTCGGGAAGGGTGATGCCGTATTCGTCTTCCAGCGCCATCATGAGTTCCACCACGTCGAGAGAGTCCGCGCCGAGGTCCTTCACGACCTCTTGTTCGGGGCGGATGCTCTCGGGTGCGACGTTGAGTTGCTCGCCGAGCATCTTGCAAACTTTTTCAAACATATCATCCTCCGTCTCAACGTGCTTTTTCCGCACGTCTTCTCTATTCTACACCCTTTCCCGCCGCTTGTCAAGACTTTTGCAAAAATCCGCGAGGTTTTCCGCCGAAGACCTCCGCGAGAGCGGAGTGCCAGGCCGTTTCGTCGTAGCGGGGATTGGCGGGAGAGGTGGACGGGAGCCGCCGCGCGAGGGGAAGAAGTTCGGGGAAATTCCGCCCGAGCTCCGAATAGCTCTTACTGCCGTTGCAGAAGACGGGGAGATACCCGCATGCCCGCTCGAGGGCCGCCACGTCCCCTATCTCCGCCGCGCGGATGGAGGAATCGGCGGAGCCCTCGATCTCGCAGCGCGTCACCACGTCCCAAAGGGCGACGCCGTGCCCCAGTACATAGGCGCGCTTCCCCTCCGCGGTGAGGGGGACGGGGTCCCCGAAAAAGCGGGAGAGCATCCCCCAGAACCTGTTTTGCGGGTTGCCGTAGTAGAAGCCGAGGGCGCGGCTCTTCACGGAGGGGAAACTTCCTAAAATGAGGACGCGGGAATGCCCGTCGAAGACGGGCGGAAAGCCCTCCTTCATCGGAGGGTCAAGCCCGCTTTGAGGTTGCCGACCGTCGACGAGGCGGAGCGGGAGAAGTCGAAAGCGCGCCCGAGTGCCTCTTCGACGCTCTCTTTTTTGAGTTCGGCGATCTCCTTCATGCGCGCGGAGAAGTCGTAGATCTCGTTCTTATAGAGCAGCTGCTTGCCGTAGAGGAGCATCTGCGAAGAGGTGCTCTCCTGCGAGAAGATGATGGCGGAGCGCACCTGCTCCTTGCCGCGGAGAAATTCCTCCTCCGTGAGACCTTCGCGGCGGAATGCGGAGATGGTGTCGAGCACCGCCTCTGCCGCCGCCTCCGCCTTCTTGGGGCTCACCCCCGCATACACGCAGAGGACGCCCGCCTCGCGGTAGGACGAGGGGTAGGAATACACCGAATAGGCGAGCCCGAGCTCCTCGCGCACCCGCTTGAAGAGGCGGGAGGAGGAGCCGCCGCCGAGGGCGAGATTCATCACCTGTACGGCGGGATAAGCGGGGTCGTCCCGCGGGACGGAGGGAAAGGCGACCGCGAAGTGCACCTGTTCGATGGGCTTTTTGCGGAAGACGGCGTCCGTGCGGGGAGAGACGGCGATCTCCGTCTGCACGAACGGGTCCCCCTCCATCTTGCCGAAGTAGGTGCGCGCGAGCTCCTCCGCCTTTTTGGGGGAGATGTTCCCCGCAAAGGAGAGGACGACGTTTTGGGGGACATACCGCCGCTTTTTGTAGTTGAAAATGTCCGCGCGGGTGAAGCGGCGCACGTTCTCTTCGGGCCCGAGGGTGTTCCTGCCGTAGTTCCCCTCTCCGTAGTAGGCGCGGGCGAGGAGGTCGAGACAGAGGTCCTCGGGGGAGTCCTCGTCCATATGGATCTCCTCGACGATCACTCCCTTCTCCTTCTCGAGTTCCTCCTCGGGGAAGACGGAGTCGAGGAAGAGCTCCGAAAGCAGCGCGAACGCCTCGGCGGCGTGGTCGCTCGTCGTCTTGGCATAGTAGCAGGTGACGTCCTTCCCCGTGAAGGCGTTGACCTGTGCGCCGATCGCGTCGAACGCGTCCGAGAGTTCAAAGGCGTTGTGCTTGTCCGTTCCCTTGAATTGCACGTGCTCGATGAAGTGGGAGAGCCCGTCCTCCTCGTCGCTCTCGAAGGCGGAGCCCGTGCCGACGAGCACCCCCATCGTGACGGAGAGCAGCCCCTCCATCCGCTTTACGATCCCGCGCACGCCGTTTTCAAGCGTAAAAGTGTGTACCATGTGTTTCTCCGTAAGTTTATCCGATATTTTCCCCGACGGTGATCGCCCGCAGCCCGTGCGCCCCGTAGTAGGCGAGGACTTTGGGAAGCGCCGCAAGGGTGTGTTTCATGGGGTGCATGAGGACGAGGTCTCCCCCGCTTATCCCCTCGGTCGCGCGGGAGAGGCAGAGGTCTTCGTCCTTGTCCCGCCAGTCGACGGTGTCGCGGCTCCACATCACGGTGCGAAGCCCGAGCGCCTCCGCCGCCGCGACGGTATCCCCGTTGAACGCCCCCGAGGGAGGGGCGAAGAGGGAGACCTGCACCCTTCCCGCAAGGTTCAGAAAGCGCACGCTGTTGCCGATCTCCTTCAGGTTGTCCTCATAGCCGAGTTTTTCGTGGTCGCGGTGGAAATAGCCGTGGGAGCCGATCTCGTGCCCGCGCGCCGCGATCTCCTCCACGCAGGCCGTGTTGTCGTCCGCCCAGCTCCCGCCGAGGAAGAAGGTCGCCTTCGCGCCGTAGTCCTCGAGGACGCCGAGGATGCCGTAGACCTCCTCCGTCCCCCAATACACGTTGAACATGAGGGAGACGCCGTCCGCCGAACTGCCGCGGTAGATCACCCTGTCGTTCACGCTCGCCACCTCCCCCGCGGAGGGAAGGAAGCAGACCGCGCCGACAAAGACGAGCACGAGGGCGAGAAAGACATTCGTGAGCGCGGCGAGAGTGTTCTTTTTCAATCAGCTTACCTCAATCGGGACTTTTCTATCCCATTGTATTGAGGCGGGCTCCGTTTTATGCTATTTGAGGGTGACGACGGTGACCCCGCTCTCCCCCTCGCCGTACCGCCCGAGGCGGAAATCCGCAACATGGGGGTGCTTTTTGAGGTACGCGTGGACGGCGGCGCGCAGTTTTCCCGTGCCCATGCCGTGCACGATCCGCACCTCCGTTGCGCCCGAAAGAAGGGCGCCGTCCAACAGGGCCTCCACCTCGGGAAGGGCCTCCGCCACCGTGAGCCCTAAAAGGTTCACCTCGGGGCGGTAGGAGGTGCGCTCCGCAAGGTCGCGCGTCTCCTTCACCTTCTTCTCCTCGCGGGGCTTGGGGGAAACAAAGAGGTCGGAAAATTTACACCGCACGCGGAGAGAGCCGATCTGCACCTCCGCCGTCTTCTTCTCTCTCCGCACGGAGAGGACGCTCCCCTCCGCGTTCATGCTCCCGACGAGCACCCTGTCCCCCGCTTTGAGGCGGGCGGGGTCGGCGGGAACGGCGCGCACGGGCTCCTTTTCCTCCGTCTCCTCCCCCATGCGGTTGCGGAGGGTGCGGGCTCTTATGAGATCCGCCTCGGTGAGCGTATCTTTCTTGAAGAGCTCCTCGATCTTTTCAAGGATCTCCTCCGCCCGCGCGGTGCGCTCGTTTACGATCCGCCGCGCTTCCGCCTTTGCGGAGGCGAAGAGCTTTTCCTTCTCCTTGCGGAGCTTTTCCTCCTCTTTTTCGAGGACGCGGGTCCGCTCCTCCCACTCTTTTTCCCTCTCCTCCGCGCGGAGGAGGGCCTCCTCGGCGCGCACCCTGCTCTCCTCGGCGGCGCGGACCGTCCGTTCAAAGGACCGCGCTCCCTCCGAGAGGTACCCCCGCGCCTCCTCCACCGTTTCGGCGGGGAGCCCGAGGCGGGTGCAGATGGCGAGGGCGTTGGAAGAGCCGGGCGCGCCGATCTTCAGGCGGAAGAGGGGGCGGAAGTCCCGCTCGTCGAACTCCATGCTGCCGTTCTCCATCCCCGCCGTCTCGTAGGCAAACTCCTTGAGGGCGGAGTAGTGGGTGGTGACGACCGCCCTGCATCCCCTCTTCAAGACGGCGGAAAGGAGGGCCTTTGCGAGCGCCTGCCCCTCCTCGGGGTCGGTGCCGCCGCCCGGTTCGTCGAGGAGGACGAGGTCGTTTTTGCCCGCCTCCGCGAGGATCCCGCGCAGGGTGACGATGTGGGAAGAGAAAGTGGAGAGGTTCTCCTCGATGCTCTGGCTGTCCCCCACGTCGCAGAAAATTTCACGGAAGACGGGGAGGTCCGTCCCCTCCGCGGCGGGCACGAAGACGCCGCACGCCGCCATGAGGCAAAAGAGGCCGCACGTCTTCAAAGTGACCGTCTTCCCCCCCGCGTTGGCGCCGCTGATGAGGAGGACGTCGTATTTTTCTCCCAGAGAGAGGGAGACGGGCACCGCCGTCTTCTTCGCAAGGAGGGGGTGCCTCCCCTTCACGATCGAGAGGACGCCGCGCCCGTTGAGGCGGGGCTTTGTGCACCCGTTCCGTTCGCCGTATTCGGCGCGGGCGAAGTAGGAATCGAGCTCGGCGAGGAGCTCCGCATCCTCCGAGAGGGCGCCGCGGAGGCGCCCCACCCGCCCCGAGAGTTCGTGCAAAATGCGCTCCTCTTCTTCCTTTTCGTCGAGGAGGAGGCCGCGCAGTTCGTTGTTCATCTCGAGCACCTCTTCGGGCTCGATGAAAAAGGTCGCGCCGCTCTGCGAACGGTCGTGCACGAAGCCGCGCACCGCCCGCTTATACTCCGCCTTCACGGGGATGACGAAGCGATCCCCGCGCACGGTGACGACGCCGTCCTGCAGATACTTCTTTTCCTCCCCCGTGAGATAGGAGGAGAGGCGGGCGCGGATGCGCTCGTTCAAAAGCCTTATTTCGCGGCGGAGGGAGAAGAGACGCTCGCTCGCGTCGTCGCGCAGTTCGTTCTCCCCCACGATCTTTTCGCAGATCTCCTTCTCCAGCTTTCCGTCGAAACGGAGGCGGGCAGCCGTCTCCCGGAGACGGACGATCCGCCCGTCCGCGCACTCCGCGACGGAGGAATGGGCGAGCCGCGCCGAGCGCAGAAGGGACGCCGCCGCGAGCAGTTCCCCGCAGGAGAGGGTCGCCCCCTTCTCCGCCCGCTCCAAGCTGTCGCCGAGGGGCAAAAAGGGTTCCGCACGCCCCGCGCCGAGCGCAAAGAGAAGGTTCGCCTCCTCCGTGCGGGCGAGCAGTTCCTCCGCCTCCCGCCATTCGGAGACGGGCACAAGGGCGCGCACGAGCGCCTTCCCGCCCTCGAGGGCGGCGCACTCCGCGACGGCGTTCAGAATTTTATCGAGTTCGAGCCGTTCGTAGCTCTTTTTCATAGCATACTCCTCTCCGCGTGTCCCTTTGTGGGCGTCCCCGAAACCGCCGCGGACCTATCGCACAGGCAGGACAGCGGGGGGCCCGCTTTGAGCGGGGCGCAGTTATACACCTCGAAACGGCACTGCCCGTTCACGCGGTATTTCCTCAGCGGGAAGGCGCGGCCGTCCTCATCGGTGAGGGTGTGGAAGACCCGCCCGTCGCACTGCCCGCAGCGCTTTTCAAAGGGACAGTAGATAAGGTCCATCACCTTCACCGCCCCCTCCGCGAGGGCGAACGCTCCCCTTGCCGCGAGCCGCCCCTGTTCAGCGGAGGAGAGCTCCTTCGAGAGGGCGAACTTCTCCGCCCGCTCCGCGGCGCCCGCCGCCGCATAGCGGTTGGTGAGGTTGAACCCCGTGCCCGCGAACAGCTTCTTTTGGTAGGCTTCGGCGAGGGCGAGCCCGTAGTACCCCTCGCAGTAGATCCCCTCATACCCCTCCGCGCGGGAGAGGATGTCCTCCGCCTCCTCCGTCGTGAGAAAGGGCGGGAGGTAGAGATAGTCCCCCGCATGAGGGGCGGGAAGACGGGCATAGTCGCGCGGCTTGCGGATCGCGATCCCCGCCGAAGGGGCGCCGTCCTCCACGATCTCCGCCCTCTCTCTTCCCGCAACGGGGGTGAGTTTGCACGCGGGGACGGGGCGGAAGGCAGGCTCCCTTTGGGGGGCGAGACGGGCGATGAGGGCCTCGTAAAATCCCCTGCGGAAGCCGTTGAGCGCGGACTTCGGCATAAATGCCGAACCCGCCTCCGCCGTGACCTCCGCAAGAAGGGGCGCGGGGCACTTCTTGAAGCAGGCTTCCGCCTCCTCCTCTGTCACGAAGGAAGTCTTCCCGCGCTCGAGCGTGGCGTCCCCCCGAAAGACGAGCCCCTCGCACTCCGCCTGCGGGACTTCCCCCGCGACGAGGCGGACCTTCACCTCTATTTTACGGGCGCGGACGGGGGAGAGAACGGCCGCATTCGTGCGGGCGTCCGTCGTGAGACGGACCTCGTCCCCCGCAAGAAGACGGGCGGACGGGGAGAGATAGAAGCCGTCCTCCGCATTCCCCGCGGAAAGGGCGCCGCACACCTCCCTGCCGCCGCGCAGAATTTTGAATCCGTCGGCGGGGCCGGCGGGGTAGGCGCTCTTGCAAAAGTACTTTCCGCCGCGGAGGGAGACCTCCCCCACCCGCTCGCCGATGTGCCCCTGCACGAGGCGGGAGAGGAAGTGCTCCTGCCCGAAGGCGAGCCCGCGGGTGTAGTCCCCGCGGTTGTAGGCGCGGACGAGGGCGGGGAATTCCTTTTTTCCGTCCTCCCCCCCGAGGAGGGCGCGGTAGTATTTCACCGCCGCGGCGACGTATTCGGGGCGGCGCATCCGCCCCTCGATCTTGAAGGAGACGACCCCCGCTTCCGCGAGTTTTTCGATCTTCTTTCCCACACAGAGGTCGCAAGTGGAGAGGGCGTACCCCTCTTTTTCGCACCCCATCCCATCGATTTTGTATTTTTTACGGCAGGGTTGCTTGCACCTGCCGCGGTTTCCGCTGTTGTTCCCCGCAAAGGAGGAAAAGTAGCATTGCCCCGAAAAGGAGGTGCAGAGCGCCCCCTGCACGAAGCACTCCGTCTCCGCGATCTTCGAGACGCGGGCGATCTCGGCAAGAGGAGTTTCGCGGGCGAGGACGACGCGGGAAAAGCCGTATTCCTTCGCAACGCGCGCGCCGTATTCGTTGCAGCATCCCCCCTGCGTGGAGAGGTGGAGGACCATCTCGGGGCACATGGCTTTCAGCGCCCGCCCGAGGAAGATGTCCTGCAAAAGGAGGGCGTCGGCGCCGCACGCCCATGCGAGACGGGCGGAAGAAAAGAAGTCCTCCGTCTCCCCGTCCTTCACGAGGGTGTTGAGGGCGACGTAGGCCTTCGCCCCGAGAAGATGGGCAAACTCCGCGACCCGCGCGAGCGCTTCTCCGTCGAGGTTCTGCGCGGCGCTGCGGGCGGAGAAGCGGGTCATGCCTAAATAGACGGCGTCCGCCCCCGCAAGAAGGGCAACTTTCGCCGTGTTTTCGTCCCCCGCGGGGGCAAGCAGCTCCCTCATCTTCCGATCGTGCGCTGGATGAGTTCCTGCGCCGCGTCGTACCCCATCCCCTTGAGGCGATAGTTGCGCGCCGCGACTTCGATGAGGATGGCGAGGTTCCGCCCGGGGCTCACGGGGATGGTGAGTTTGGGAAGTTTCACGCCGAGGATCTCCTCGATGCTCCCCTCGCCGCCGATGCGGTCGTACTCCTTCCCCTGCTGCCACGGCTCGAGCTCCATCACGAGCTCCACCTCTTTTTCGCCGAGCACGGAGCCCGACCCGTACATGTTCTTCACGTTGATGATGCCGATCCCGCGGAGCTCCATGAAATAGCGGATGCGCTCGGGAGCGGTGCCGACGAGCTCGTTCTCCACCCGCTTTATGAGGACGGAGTCGTCCGCGACGAGGCGGTGTCCGCGCTTGATGAGCTCCATAGCCGTCTCGCTCTTCCCGACGCCCGAGCTCCCCGTAAGCAAGATCCCCGCGCCCGAGACGTCCATGAGGACGCCGTGGATGGTGGTGACGGGCGCAAGCAGGCGGGAGAGGTAGATGAAGAGGTCGTTCATCACCGCCGTCGTCATCTTGCTCGAGCGGAAGACGGGGGTGAGCGACTTTCTCGCGTACTCCAAAAATTCGGGCAAAACGGGCAGATCGCGCGAAAAGATGACGCACGGGATCTCCCCGCAGTCGAAGAGCTTTTTGATCTTCTTGCGGCGCGCCTCCTCGGTGAACGAGCGGAGGTATTCGTGCTCGGTGAGCCCGATGAGGAGGATGCGGCGGGAGTCGAAATAGCTGTAAAATCCCGCAAGGCGCAGCCCCGGGCGGTCGACGCTCATGCTCGTGAGACGGACGAGCCCCCGCCCCGCATAGAGCAATTCGAGATTCAAGTCGGAAGCGAACTTGTCGAGCATCACAGTCTCGTTCGGCAAGGTGATCTCATTCATTTTTCTTCCCCCATTGCGTAATTTTCGAGTGCATACGCCACGCCGTCGTCGTCGTTGGACGGGACGACGCACGCCTTTTTTTTGAGTTCGCCGACGGCGTTCCCGACGGCAAATCCGCCGCCCGCCCGCTCGATCATCGGGAGGTCGTTGAGCTGGTCGCCGATGGCGGCCGTCTTCTCCCGCGGGACCGAGTAGTATGCCGCGAGAAAGTCCACCGCCGAAGCCTTGCTCTGCCCCGCGGGCATGACCTCCACGAGAAATTCGGAGGAGCTCGTCACATAGAACCTCTCCCCCAGCTCTTCCCGGAGGGAGGCGCGGAGGGGGGCGTTCCTCTCGGGCGGGACCATTGCGAGGATCTTCACGGCGCGCCGTCTCTCCTCCTTCGCAAAGGCGGAAAGATCGGGCTCGATCTCCCCCTTCACGCCGCAGATCCGCTCGTAGGCGTGCAAGGAATACAGGGTATCCACCGTGTAGAAGTGGATGTGCTCTTTGCGCCGCTCGAGGGCGCGGAGGACGAGGAGCCCGTCCTCAAAGGAGAAGCCGTCGTCCTTCAAGAGCTCCCCCGTCGCGATGTCCGCGATCGTCGCCCCCTGATAGGCGACGACGGGCCCCTCCACGATCCCGAGCTCTCTCGCGCGGGGAAGGACGGAGGGCAGCATCCGCCCCGAACAAACGACGAACTTGCCCCCTGCGGCGCGGTATTTGGCGATCGCCTCCTTCGTGCGGCGGGAGACCGTCCCGTCCGAACGGGCGATCGTGCCGTCGAAATCGGATAAAAAGAGCGGATACCTCATAAGTCCTCGAAAAATTTTTTTACGGCCGCCGCGAGCGCGGGGCCGATGCCGGGCGTCGAGGCGAGTTCCTCCTCCCCGGCGCGCATGATCTTGTCGATCGTGCCGAATTTTTCGAGGAGGGCTGCCCGTTTTTTGGGCCCCACCCCCCCGATCTCTTCGAGCACGGAGGAGAGATTGCGCTTGGAGTGGAGATTGCGGAAGTAGGTGACGGCGAAGCGGTGCGCCTCGTCGCGGATGCGCTGCAGGGTGCGGAGGGCGTAGTCCCGCCGCTCGATCCGCACGGGGTCGTCTGAAAAGAGGGTGTACACTTCCTCCTCCTGCTTGGCGAGGGCGATAAGGTCGATGTCCGCGGCGCCGAGCTCGACGAACACCTCCTTCACTGCGGAGAGCTGCCCCTTGCCGCCGTCGATGACGACAAGATCGGGCCGCGCAAATCTCTCCTCCTCGCCGGTGCCGAGCTTTTGCAGCCTGCGGCGGAGGACCTCCTGCAGGGAGGCGAAGTCGTTCGCGCCCTCCACCGTCTTCACGCGGAAGCGGCGGTATTCGTATTTATCCGCCTCCCCGTCCGTAAACACGACCATGCTCCCCACCTTGTCCACGCCCGAGATGTCCGAAATATCGTAACACTCCATGCGCTTGGGATAGCGGCGGAGACGGAGAAGGGTCTTCAAGCGCTCGCAGGCGTTCATCGTCATGTCGTTCTTGTGTTCGATGGACGAGATGGATTTTTCGAGATACTCCGCGGCGTTGCGCACCGCCATGTCGAGGAGCTCCTTTTTGATGCCCGACTTGGGGCGGACGATCGCGAGGTTCTTCCCCGTCTTGCGGAAGGCATAGAGACGGAAGAGCTCGTCGTCCATCTCCTCCCCCACCACGAGTTCGTGGGGAAGTTCGTGGTTTTGGTAGTATTGGGTGAGGAAGCTCGTGAAGGCCTCCTCCCGCTCCCCCGCCCCCTCCTCGAGGGGAAAACAGCGGCTGCCCTGCATGATCCCCCGCCTCGTGACGAGCACGCTCACGCAGGCATACAGCCCGTTGGAGGAGAGCGCCCAGATGTCCGCGTCCACATCCCGCGGCATGGAGGTGATGCGCTTTAAGCCGAGTTTTTTGAGGGAGGCGATCTTGTCGCGGTAGTCGAGGGCGAGCTCGAATTGCTCCTCCTCCGCAAAGCGCTCCATCTTTTCTTTCAGGAGCTCCTCCGCCTCCTCGTAGTTCCCCGAGAGGAAAGAGATCGCCTTCTCCACCTGCTTTGCGTAGTCCTCTTTGGTACAGGCGTGCGCGCAGGGCGCGAGACAGCGGTGCAGATGATAGTCGAGGCAGGGCTTCTTCGCCTTCTCCCCGACGGCGACCGCGCAGGTGCGGATATTGTAGACTTTGGCGCAGATGTCGATGAGATCCTTGCAGTTCACGCCCCCCATGAAGGGACCGAAATAGCGGCCGTCTTTCTTCACCTTGCGGGTGACGGAGACGCGGGGAAACTCCTCCTTTGTGTGGACTTTGATGTAGGGATAGGTCTTGTCGTCCTTTAAGAGGATGTTGTATTTGGGCTTGTATTTTTTGATGAGATTGTTCTCGAGGGCGAGCGCATCCACCTCCGTCGGGGTGACGACGTAGGAGAAATCGGCGATCTGCTCCACCATCGCCCGCACCTTCACGGGCTTTTCGGTGGAGTGAAAATATTGCCGCACGCGGTTTTTGAGAACGCGCGCCTTGCCGACATAGATGACCGTCCCCTCTCCGTCGAGCATGATATACACGCCGGGGGAATCGGGCAGCAGCTTCAGCTTTTCGCGCAATACGCTTTCACCCATACTACCATTATACACGACTCACTTGCTTTTTTCAAGGATTTTCGGCAACTTCCCGCAGATGAAAAAAACGGATGGGAGACCCATCCGTCTTTTATGGAGATACGGCTATTCGGCGAAAAACTTTTCGTAGCGGTGCGCCAATTCCACGAGCCGTTCATAATCCGTAAGTCCCTTCCCGATCGCAACCTTCAAATACTTTCCGTTGAAGGCCTCGAATATTTCTTGCGGTATCGGTACGTATTCGGCGAACTCTTCATAGGAAAACAACCCGTATTGCTCGATGTCTTTCCGCATCGCTTCGCTGTCGTAGCGCATGGCGGACGGATCTACTTCAAAAATATTGAATAGCCCGCTTATCCCTCCGGGGACCGAAAGCATGCCGTTCACAAAGTAGCAGAGGTGTCCGTATGTTACGGGACTGTACACCGTCACAATCTCCGTCTCCACCGTCGCGCCCGTCAATTGTACGCGGCTTTCCGTTCTCGCGCCATCTTCATTTGTGTTTTGGTAGAAGAACCAATGCCCGATAAACTGCGCCGCGTTTTCATCGAGATAGACGTAACGGTTTAAGGTATAATCCCAAAATCCGTGCTCCGAAACGACCCGCACCGTTTCTCCGTTCGAGAACGTAAGATGGACAACGCTGTATTCTTGCGCGGGATCGCTGTCGATAAACACGATCGGCGCAGCGTCATATTGCCCTGTATAAAAATTCCATACAAGCAACATCTCGTCGCCCGTCAGTTCTTCCACAGGCTTTTGCGTTCCGTCGGCAAGGGTGATGAGGGCCCCTTCCGCAAGACAGCTGCCTTTATCCATCTTGACATATGCCGTAGTGCCGTATTGTGCGGGATCTTCATCGCTGTTGCCGACCACCTTGCCCATCGCGTCCTCGCCGCTGTCGAAACTCGTATTCCGCAACTCGATCGACACCCTGCAATTGCGGAAGCGGAAGATATTCCCCCGCCCTGCCATGCCGCCCAGCGCGCCGCGGGTGTTGTTTACAATGCGCGACGCCCCGTTCAACCCATCGGTGCTCGTTACTTCGCCGTTTGCTCCCAATTCCCGCACCACGCAGTTATCTGCCGAGCCCTCAAAATATGTGCCCACGAGCCCGCCGATAGCGGCATTGGAGATTTTGCACTCTATCTGTGGATTTGTTACGATAACGTTCGTTAAATAATTCGTTCCGTAACCGCTTCCCGCAACGATCCCGATGTTTGTCGAGCCGCCGTCCGAACGGGAAAGTGTTTTGCTCGTATCGCTTGTGATCGAGCAATTCATAAACTCCAAATCATGAATATTTCCCCCCGTCGTAACAAAGCCGAAGAAGCCTTGATATATAGAGGTATCGATGTCCGCCTGCGTCAGATTCATGTGATAAGAGATATAATGGCCGTTCCCGTCGAAGTCCCCCGTAAAGTGGAGTTCAAACGGCACCCAATCCTCCGTTACCGTAATATTGTTCTCCAATTTGAACCAATAATTGATCTCCTCGATACTCCCCTCTCTCGGATGATAAACGGGCCGATGTGCCAGCGCCATATTGCGCAACTGCTCCTCATTTTCGATGAGGAAGGGTTCGGTAGAAGAGCCGTTTCCACCGGCGAACAAAGAGGACGTATCTTCTTTTCGCAATGTTTGGTATCCGCAAATGGAGCATCCAAACGCACGATATTTTTCCCCGTATGCGTCTTGGTATGTATCCATGGTCCTAAAAATATCATGTGTGTGCTCGACCGACATAGTGACTTGAAATCCTATCCAGCTTTCCGGCACCAACATTTGGACCTCTTCGCCCTCCCATCCATAATGCGTGATATAACACAGCTCTCCATTATAATTTGCGTATCCATATGCAACGACAACATGTGCAGAATGTTCGGCTAATGGATTAAAACCTAATACCACGGGGCGCCCTGCATTAAGCTCAGAAAGAACGCTATTTTCGTGATATAAATCTGAATCTATTTTCCAATTCTTCTCGCGTCCATTTAAAAAATTCGTCAAAAATTCATTAGATGCAGTTGCAACATTATTAATTACTTGACTAAATAGGTCCTCGCCTCCTGCCAAATTGAAAATTCCGTAAAATACAGCATCCGTCGTTCCAATGCTTGTACGCCCCAAGTCGGGCTCTGTATCATACTTAATAGTGGGATGCTCGGATAAAGTACCCTAATCGCTACTCAAATATTGCGTCCCGTCTTGACCGATTGCTGGAATTAGCCGTCGATCGGAATAATAATTATGATACCCGAGTAAAATTTGATGTGCAACCGTTGTGCACGTTCCGAAAATATGGTCGTTAGTAGTATTGTAATTTTCCCGATGCTTCGGATTTGCCAAGAAGTAATTCGCATTCTCTATGTAGTGCAAATTTGTGAGGGGGAGTCCATCTATTAAGGCTCCTTCTATACAACGATACTCCCCTAAGTTCTTATATAGCTCTCCCTTGGCATTCATTGTAGATGCCGGTTCAGGGCGTTTTGCTATAACCGAAATCGTTTCTTCTTGCGACTCTGCCACAAGGTCTTCGCCGCTTTCTGCTGCAGCTGTTATTCTGCTTGTCAGTGCAGCCGTAAAACAAAGCGCAAGCAAAATCAACAACGTGCAAATCGTCCACTTCCTTAACTTTTGTTGGTACATATCATTACCCCCTAAAAAATAATTTTTTCTTTCGTTAATATCGAGGAACTCCCACAAGCCCGTGTCCAAAAGGAAAACGAATATCTCCTTCAAACGTCGCACGAACCGTTGGGTCTATAAAATCGGTGGAGACGGGGATCTCCTTCCCCGAAATCAAATCGATATAGTTTTCTCCCCTCTTAACTGCGGGGATCCCAACGGGAAGGATATACCGTCTTCCCTCTTGTATGCCCGCTGCTTTGAAGTGGCTGACGCGGTAAGAGATATACCCCCCACTCTCATCTTGAAAAACACGACACCCTTCCCATGTTTCATTATAGCCGTGCTCGTCCGGAACAACACTTATCGCCCCTTCCTCAAAAATATACGGATACCAAAGATTGGTCGGACTACCGCTATTCTCCGTGTACATATACGTCCACAGCGTGTCCCAGCCTCCAATCTGAACATAAAGAAACCCATACGGTTCAAACTCGACAAGCGCATACTCGAATACATCTTCCTCGTTATAGACGGGATAGACCTCAAGGCTCTTGTATTCGCTCCCTTCACCCAAATACCGCTTTTCGGCGCGTTTCCGGATACGTGAAAGATGCTGTTCTTCCGTGTAGAAACCCGACCAATTGCTCACTACCCAAACAGTCAATCCCGCTGCAAGAAGAAGATAAAACGCCAGCACGCCTGCCGTCACCCCGAGCGCGATCTTTTTCTCCTTTGTCATACTTTCCCCCTTATCGAAAACGGTTGCTCTATCACAATTATAGTATAGAAAATGACATTTGTAAAGAGTTCTATGAAAAATATTATAATTTATTGCGCAAATTTTCTATATGAAAAACCGCCCCGCCGCTCGCCCCATTCCGCAGCTTCGGCCTCTCCTTGAGGGGAAACGAAGCGAGGCGGAGCGAATCTCGCTCTTTCGTGTTTGCACGATCTCAAGGGCGGACCCCCTCCCCTACCCCTCCCCCTGACGCAGGGGGAGGGCAAGCGTTGAAAGCGTAAGGGGGGAGGCAAGAGAAAGAGCGACGCCCCCTACCCCCAGGGCACGCTCCGCACCCCTGCTATAAAAACGCCGCGCGCGGGCGTAAAAAAATCCCCCTGTGGAGTGCACAGGGGGAGCTTGCAGATTTCTTATTTCGCGTATTCGACGCTCCGAAACTCGCGGATGACGTTCACCTTGATCTGCCCGGGGTATTCGAGCTCGCTCTCGATCTTCTTTGCGATGTCTTTGGCAAGGAA
>CANREU010000018.1 GCA_947629725.1 uncultured Clostridia bacterium | reverse complement strand
CGGACGTGAGGAATCTCATCATGCGGTCATGTTTCGACAAGCTCAACATGACGTATTTTTATAGCGGGGCGAGACGACGTGCTCTTTCGCCGCCCACCCCGCCCCCTCACGTAGGGGGAGGGCACGCTTAAGACGGGGACAAGGCGTTACTTCGCCGTTTCCTTCATGAACACCACCACGCTGAAACTGCGGGGCGGGAGAGAGAGCGCGCTCGGGGAGGTCGGGGCGATCTCCTGCGGCGAAATTTTCATCGGCTCTTCGAGGGTGTTGTAGTCCGAAAGTTCCCCCGCAAGGCGGACGATGCGGGTCATCGAGCCGAAGTCGAAGTCCCCCTCGATCTCCGCCTCCACCGTCTCCTCCCCCGCGTTGACGAGCTTGAGATAGGTGAGGCCGTTCCCCTCGGTGTGGGTCGCCGAGACGTACACCTTCCCCTCCGCACCCGAGACGCGCAGAGAGTACTCCCCCGTATAGAGACTGTAAAGTTTTTGTACATAGTAGTTGGCGGTGGCGTAGGCGCGCTTGCCGTCGAACCAAATGAGGTCGGGGCTCCACTGGGTATAGCCGAGCCGCCCGAAGAGGGGGGCGTAAGACGCCATGACGACGACGTCCGCGTTGCGCTCCATGCCCGTCATGAACGCCGCCTCCGCGAGGGCGCCCTCCCAGCAGTTCGCCTGCGGGGCGTTGAAGAGCGCGCAGCCCGAGCCCGGCACATGCGCCGCGTACTCGCCCGCATACACCTTTGCGCCGCGGGGGTAGCCGTCGTAGACGTTCACGTTCCCATACAGCCATTCGGGGGAGACATAGAAGTGCTCGTCCGAGGCGTAGACAAAATCCGGGTCCTTTTCGAGGTTCGCCCGCGTCCGCTCCCATGCGTCGGCGTGGGTCTTCGTGCCTACGGTGGGACCCACGGTGCCGATGATCTTGAGGTCGGGGTACTTCTCGTGGATACGCTTTTCAAAGAGCTCGAAGCGCTTGTAAAACTCGTTGGAAGCGGGCTTGCCCGTGTTCTTCTGCACGGGGGAATCCTCCCACTGCTCATTGCCCACGCCGAGGTATTCGAGGGCGAAGGGCTGGGGGTGCCCCATCTCCGCGCGCACTCTTCCCCACACGGTGTTCTGCCCGCCCGTTGCGAACTCCACGACGTCGAGCGCCTCCTGGATATAGGTCTCGAGGGCGGGGTCTCCGAGGGGGACGAACTCGGTGGACATGTATTGGCATGCAATGCCCACGCTCACGACGGGGAGGGGCTTTGCGCCGATGTACTCGCAGAGGCGGAAAAACTCGTAATATCCCACGCCGAGGGTCTGCCCGTAGTGGGAATAGGCGGAGCGGAAGTTGTTTTCGGGGCCCGTGGCGTGCACCGCCCAGCGGTTCCAGTTGAACTTCCGTCTCTCCCGCGCGCCGAGGGAATTCTTCCACAGGTAGCGGTTTTCGAGGCTGTTCCCCTCGACGACGCACCCCCCGGGGAAGCGCAGAAAGCCCGGTTTCATCTCCTTCATGAGTTCGACGAGGTCGCGGCGGAACACGCCGAGCACGGCGTCCTCGGGCATCATCGAAAAGCAATCGATGTGCACGCTGCCCGCGCCCGCAAGAAGAAAGCAAAAGCTCGCGCCGTCCGCCTCCTTTTTGGACTTCAGGCGGAAGGCGTATTTCTTCCACTGCCCGTCGGGCTTTATTTTCACCTTCTTTTCGAGGAGGACCTCGCCGCCGAGGCGCACCTGCACGAGCGCCTTGCCCTTGTAGCTATAGGAGCGGGCATAGAAGGAGACCTTGTAGTCCGTCTTCTTCTTGAGGAAGAGCCCGTCGTAGGCCTTGTTGCACACCCCCTGCCCGGGAGCGGAGGTGACCACCCGCATGTAGTGCGGGTTTTCGGGGAAGAGCGGGCGGTCCGTCTTCACTTTCAGGGCGACGTCCGCCCCCGCGGGATAGGGCGACCAAGCGTAGCCGCCGTCGTCCTCCGCAATATAGCGGTCCCACTCGCCGTGGACGTCCTTCGCCTCGAAGTTGCGGTTCTCGAGCATTTCGGCATAGAGCCCGCCGTCCAAAGCGTAGTTGAGATCCTCGAAGAAGAGCCCGATCCCGCCCGAGGAGACGGGGACCTTGCCCTGTTCGCTGATTTCGATCTTCATAAATCTTCTCCTTGCCCTTCGCGGGCACGACAATCATTATACCACAAACCCGCCCTTCCGCAAAGAATTTCGGCGGGGTTTTTCGATTTTTCGC
Organism: uncultured Clostridia bacterium; assembly: GCA_947629725.1. Lineage (GTDB taxonomy): Bacteria > Bacillota > Clostridia > Christensenellales > Borkfalkiaceae > Gallimonas. The sequence continues at coordinate 13,545 of CANREU010000018.1, read as the reverse complement.
TCAATCCTCCGAAAAACGGACGGTGAAACGGGACCCCTCCCCGAGTTTGCTCTCCGCCTCGATCGACCACCCTGCCTTCTCGCAGAGCTTTTTGACGACGGAGAGCCCCAGCCCGAAGCCGCCCTTCTTGCCCCCGTGGGACTTGTCCGCCGTGAAGAAGCGGTCGAACACGCGGGGCAGGTCTTCCCCGGAGATCCCGATCCCCGTATCGGAGACGGAGAACTCCCTTGCGGTGAGGCGCACCTCCACCTCTCCCCCCTCCCTGTTGTAGCGGACGGCGTTGGAGAGGAGGTTGCCGAATACCTCCGAGACCCGCTCGTTGCGGCTTTGGAGGAGGACTTTTTCGGCGATCTCCGTGCGGAACACGAGGTGTTTTTCCGCAATGGCGGGCGCGAGGGACAAGAGGATCTCACGGGTGACGGCGGAGGCGTCCACCTCATAGACGGGGAGCTCCCCGCTGTCGAGTTCGCTGTAATTGATGATGCTCGCGACGAGGCTCGAGAGCCGCTCGCTCTGCGCAAGTACCGTCTCCACCGCCTTCTTCTCCATCTCCCCCTCGAGCTTGCCCGAGGCGAGGAGTTCGGAATACCCCCTTATGGAGGTGAGCGGGGTGTTCATCTCATGGGTGACGTTGGCGATGAACTCGTCCTTCGAGCTCTGCGCTTCCTCCACCCTCTCCTTCTCCTTTTCGATCTCCGCCATGCGGGCGGCGATGTCGTCGTTCAAGCGGTTCAGGATCTCCGCGATGGGCCGAAGTTCCTCGCTCTCCGTCGTCACCCGCTTGCTCTGCGCCGCGTCCCGCACGAGCCGCTCCACGGGGCGGAGCATGTAGTCGGTCGCAAGATAGTTGAAGAGGAGAAGAAGAAGTGCGGCGACGACGAGGAAGACGACGACCGCGGGCAGCGATTCGAGGTAGACCTCCGCCATCGAGCTCGTCGCAAGGGAGAGGCGGATGAAGTAGCTCCCGTCGCCGCTCTTCGTGCAGTAGTAGGCATACGTCTTGCCGAGAGTGTAGGAGGCGCGCACGTCGAACCCGTCCCCCTTCTCCATCGCCTCGCGCACCTCGGGGCGGTCGGCACGGGAGCTCCCCGCCTCGTCCCCCGCCGTGTCGTAGAGGATGTTCCCCTCTCCGTCGAGGAAGGTGGCGCGCACCCCCAATTTTTCCGCCACGGCCTTTGCGCGGTCCCAGTCGAGCTCCCCGTAGGCAGGCTCCTGCAAGGCGTCGGTATAGCCGCGCAAAAACTGCTGGGTGTGCTCGAGGCTGCTGTGATAGTAGATGGAGGTGGAGAGGGCGGAAAAGAGCAAAAGGGTGAGCGTCGCGATCAAAAACGTGATCCACATGATCCTCTTTTTCATGCCCTGTCTCCCCTTTTTCGCACCCCATGTGCGCATTTTCGTACAAAGAAAGAAAAGGCTCCCGCCTTTTCAGTCCGCAATGAATTTATACCCCACGCCGAACACCGTCTCAAAGTCGAGCCCGAGTTTTCTGAGCCGCGCGATGTGGTTGTCGAGGGTGCGGGTCTCCCCGCCGTCATATCCCCAGACGTCGGTGAGGAGCGCCTCGCGCGTTAACACCTTCCCCTCGTTCTGGGCGAAGTAGCGCAGGAGGCGGAACTCCTTGTTGTTGAGGATGAGCTCCTTTCCGCGGTAGGTCGCCGTCATGCTCTCGGCGTTCATCTCGAGGGAGCCGACCCGCAGCACGGCGGGACGGACGGAGCGGCGGAGGGCGGCGTCGACCCGCGCCGTGAGTTCGAGCACCCCGAAGGGCTTGGAGATGTAGTCGTCCGCGCCGAGGTTGAGCCCCTTCACCTTGTCCGTCTCCTTGCCGAGGGCGGAGAGGATGATGCAGGGCACGCCGTATTCCTCCTTCACCCCCTTGAGGACGTCGAACCCGTTCCCGTCGGGGAGCATGACGTCGAGAAGGCAGAGCGCGGGCTGCCTCTTTGCGAGCGCCTCGGAGAACTCCTTCACGGAGCCGAACGTCTCGCACCCGACGCCGTTCATTTCGAGCGTGCAGCGGACGAGCTCGCAGATGCTCTCGTCGTCCTCCAAAAGATACACGGTCTTTTCCACGGTAATGACCTCCTGCCCGCTTTGCGGGCGCCCTTATTCGACGGAGTGTGCGATGTAGGTGATGTGGTCCGCCGCGCGCTCCAAATTCCCGACGAGGTTGATGAACACCCCCGAGTTCTGCGGCTGGCACTTGCCCTCGTTGAGCCGCTCGATGTGCTTTTCGACAAGCAGCCGCCTGTCGCGGTCGATCTCATCCTCGAGCTCGTCCACCCTGCCGAGGTTGGAGAGGTCGCGGTAGAGGAAGGTCGCGAGGGAGAGCACGTAGAGCTTTTTGATCTTTTCGTACATGCCCGTGATCATCTCGATGAACTCCGACGAGAAGATGAGCTCGTCCTCCACATAGTGGCGGGTGTATTTCGTCACGTTGTCGGCAAGTTCGCCGATACGCATCACGTCGTTCAAGACATAGTGCAGTTTGGAGACCGTCTGCTCCTCCTCCATCGCGAGGTTGGAGCCCGAGAGCTTCACGAGGTTTGCGACTCCCCGCTTGTTCGCCTCGGCGAGTTCCCTGTTCTGCTCCTGTATGCGCCCGTTCGCCCCCTCGTCCTTTGCGATGAATGCCTCGAACGCGGTGTTGAGGGAGTTCATCGCATAGGTGAATACCTTGCCCGTCTCCTGATAGAGGTGCCCGAGGGCGACGGAGGGAGAGCGGAGGAGACGGTCGTCGAGGTCTCCGAAGAGCGGGGCCTCGGCGGGCTTGGGCTCCTCCTTTTTCTTCTTGTCGCGCACGACGAACTCCGCGATCGCGACAAACCCCTTCACGAAGGGGAGGAAGAGGAGGGTGTTTACGACGTTGAAGAGGGTGTGGAAGAGGGCGATCTGCAGGGTCGGCCCCAGCCCCGTTTTCCCGAAAACGGTGATATTGGAGGGGAAGACCGTCGCGAGCACGGTGTCGGCGAAGTTCTCCCAAAAGACGAGGACGACCATGAAGATGATCGCGCCGAAGAAGTTGAAGAGGAAGTGGATGAGGGCGGCGCGCTTGGCGTTGGTGCTCGCCCCGAGCGAGGAGATGAGCGCCGTGACGCAGGTGCCGATGTTGGAGCCGATGATGATGTAGAGGGGGGCGTTCCCGCCGTTCCCTATCACGATCCCGAGGGAGGCCATCGTGATGATGATGGCGTTCACCGCGGTGGACGACTGCACGAGGGCGGTGATCGCAATGCCGATGAGAAGGAGCAGGAAGGGGTCTTTTACGGCGCGGAGCATCGTTTCCACGGCGGCAAACTCTTTGGAGCCCTCCTCGAAGGTGAGGGCGGACGACATGAGTTTGAGCCCGACGAAGATGAGGCCGAACGCCGCGATGACGTTGCCGACCGACTTTGTCTTCTCCTTCTTGGAGAACATGGTGATGAAGACGCCGACCGCCGCGAGCGCCAAAAAGAGCACGTTGATCTCCGAGCCCGCGAGCGCGATGACCCACGCGTTGAGGGTGGTGCCGATGTTCGCGCCCATGATGATGGCGGTCGCCTGAAAGAGGGTCATGATGCCCGCGTTGACAAGGCCCACGACCATGACCGTCGTAAAGGCGGAGCTCTGCCCGAGGATGGTCATCCCCGTGCCGATGCCCACGCCCGCAAAGCGGTTTTTCGCCGTCCTGTCGAGCATTTTTTTGAGCTTGCCGTGCGCAAGCCTCGTCATGTTGTCGGAGAGGAGCTTCATCCCGACGAGGAAGGTGCCCATGCCGCCCAAGATCTGCATGACGATTTTTACGATGTCCCACGCGTTCATACGAACTTACCCTCTGTGTTTGGATCCGACGCCTCCATTATAACAGGAATGGCAAGCCTTTGTCACGCATTTTGCATGAAATTGTAAAAAAACCGTTTGCGCCTCGCCCCCCGCGCCGCCCGCAAGCCTTCCCCCTCTCTTTCCGTGTGATTCTGCCCCGCCCTGCTCGCCGCAAGCCTTCCCCCCTCTTTTCGCGTCATTCTGAGCCGCCCTGCTCGCCGTAAGCCTTCCCCCCGAGGGGGGAAGGTGTCCCCGCAGGGGACGGATGAGGGGCGATCCGCAATCTCGCGGGCGGACCCTCACCCCTGCCCCTCCCCCTCGCGTAGGGGGAGGGCACGGTTTGGATGTGCGGGAACGGAATATCGTGGGCACCCCTCACCCTACCCTCCCCCTCAAGTATAAGGGGGGAGGCAAGAGGAAAGAGCGCCGCCTCACCCCCTCAAATGAGGAAGGAGGCAAGAGAAAGAGCGCCGCCTCACCCCCTCAAAAGGAGGGGGTGATTTGTACAAAAATTAAATAACATGCGTTATATAACATATGTTATATTCACCATACAAAGAAAAAGGCGCGCCGCCCGTGGGCGGCGCGCCGAACATCCCGATCAATAATAGTAGCCCGAATTGTACGCGCCCGAGCCGTACACATTCGTATTGCCGCCGAGGGAGCACCCGCAGGAGCTCGGGGCGAGCGCGTATTGCTGCGCGTAGTAGGGGTCGGCATTGCACCCGCAGCCGCCCGAATTGCCGCCGTTGCACCCGCAGCCGTTCGTGCCGTTTGCGGCATTCGCCGCGTTCACGCCGCTCAAAAAGCCGTTCGTGAAGTTCGCGTCCGCGCTGCACCCACAGCCGCTTTGGGGAAGGCGGGGCGGCCCGAACAGGTTTTCGAGCGCGCTTACAAGGGAAGACTGACCGCCGTTGGAACAGGAGTTGCACATAAGCATAGACCTCTGAAGTAGAATTGCGGGAAGACCCGCTGCTCTATCCTATGCGCGGTTTGGGCGGGGGCGTTCAATCGCACAAAAACTCCATGCCCTTCAGAAGCACGTCGTTCACGACCTCGCTCCTTAAATAGTAAAAAATAATTTTCCCGTGGCGGTCGGTGTGCACGAGAGAGGCGTCCTTCAAAAACCGCAGCTGGTGGGAGAGGGTCGTCTGGTTAAGCCCGAGGACGCGGGAGAGGTCGGTGACGCACATCTCCGAGATGGCGAGCGCCGAGAGGATGCGCAGCCGCGTGGGGTCTGAAAAAACCGAAAAAAAGCGCACGAGGGAGGTGAGGAGCTCCCCTTCGGGGACGTAGTCCTCCACCATGCCCTGCGTGCGCCTGTCGAGAAGAAGCATTTCCGCCATACCGCCCTCCGTTCAAACGGAGTATAACATATGGCGACGTGCGCATATCCGAAAGGACGGACGAGTTCTGTCTCTTTTTGTCGGTTTTGTCAGGCGATCTTCGCCTCGTAGCCCGCCTCGGCGACGGCGGCAACGAGCGCCTCGTCCGCAACTTCCGCAGCGAGCTCCACCACGGCGCGCTTCTTCTTGAGGTCGACGTCCGCGCTCTTCACGCCCTCCACTTTTTCGAGCGCGTCCTTCACGTGCTTCACGCAGTGCGCGCACATCATGCCTTCCACTTTCAGCGTTTTTTTCATACCCATATCTCCTTTTTTGATTTTTTTCGTATCCTTTTTCCCCATGCCGCGGGTGAGACGGAGGGCGTTCGTCACCACAAAGAGAGAAGAAAGACTCATCGCCGCCGCCGCGATCATCGGGTTGAGACTGACCCCCGCCCAAGCGAAGACGCCGGCCGCGAGGGGGATCCCCACGCAGTTGTAGAAGAACGCCCAGAAGAGGTTCTGCTTGATGATGCGCATCGTCTTGCGGGCGAGACGGACCGCCTTCGGCAGGGCGCGCAGGTCTCCCCCCATGAGGACGGCGTCCGCGCTCTCGATGGCGACGTCCGTGCCGCTCCCCATCGCAATGCCCACGTCCGCCTCCTTTAAGGCGGGCGCGTCGTTGATCCCGTCCCCCGCCATTGCGACATAGCGGTTGGCCCGTTTTGCCTCACGGGAGGCCTTTTTCGCCTCCTCGTTCCGCTCGCGCGCGCTCTTCACATAGCGAAGTTTCTCCTCGGGCAGAAGCTCGGGGCAGACGCAGTTCTCGTAGGGAGGGAAGCCTGCCTCCGCCGCGATGTGCCGCGCGACCGCCTCGTTGTCCCCCGTGAGCATGGCGGGCATACAGCCGAGGGAGACGAGCTCCTCCACCGCCTCGCGGCTCCCCTCCTTCAGGGTATCGGCGAGGGCAAAGGTCGCGAGAACGCGCTTTGTATCCGCGAGGAAGAGGACCGTCTTCCCCTCCGAGGTGAGTTTTTCAAAGAGGGGGAGCTGCCCTTCGAACTTGATGCCCTTCGCCTGCATCAGCGCCTCGTTGCCGAGAAAGTAGGTCTTCCCGCCGATCTTGGCGACGGCGCCCTGCCGCACAGCGTATTCCGTCTCCTCCGCCTCATACCCCTCTTTGCAGAACTCCGTGATGCAGCGCGAGAGGGGGTGAGAGAAGTTTTTTTCGACCCCATATGCGATTTTTTTGCTCTCGTCGTCCCCGTCGAAATAGACGACCTGCGGTTTTCCCTCGGTGACGGTCGCCGTCTTGTCGAGGAAAATTTCGTGTACGGACGCCATCTTTTGGAGGGCTTCCGCGTTCTTGAAGAGGACGCCGAGGGAGGCCCCTCTCCCCGTTGCCGCCATGACGGCGACGGGGGTCGCAAGCCCCAGCGCACAGGGACAGGAGATGACGAGCACGCTCACGCCGTAACCGATCGCCCTGCCCAAATCGCGCGTGACGGCGATCCAAACGACGAACGTGATAAGGGCGAGTGCGACGACGACGGGCACGAACACCGCCGACACCTTATCCGCGAGCTTCTGCACGGGGGCTTTGGAGGCGCCAGCGTCCCGCACCATGCGGATGATGCCCGAAAGGAGGGTATCCTCCCCCACCTTCTCGGCGCGGATCTTTACGTACCCGTCCGTGAGAACGGAGGCGCTCGTCGCCCCGTCCCCCGCGGAGAGCTCGACGGGGACGCTCTCCCCCGTCACGGCGGAGCGGTCGGCAAAGGCGTGCCCCTCCGCGACCGTGCCGTCTGCGGGGATATTCTGCCCCTGCCGCACGATCACGAGGTCCCCCTCCTCCACCTCGGAAAGAGGGACTTTTTCCTCCCTCCCCTCCCGTTCGACGGAGACAAAGTCGGGCGCGAGAGAGCGGAGTTTTTCGATCTCCCGCCCCGTGCGCTTTTTGCTCTTGTCTTCCAGCCATTTGCCGAGGGTGACGAGAGTGACGATCATCGCCGCCGACTCGAAATAGAGGTGCGCCTCCGAAGAGAGCGCGGCGAGCACCGTACTATAGAGAAAAGAGACCGCCGCCCCCAGCGTTACGAGGGTGTCCATGTTGGGCACGAGCTTGACTGCCGCCCGTACCCCGCTCACGAAAAATTCGTAGTTGAGGCAGAGGATGCAGAGGGTGATACCGAGCTGGAAACCGTAGTTCCACCACCCCTGCGGCACGATCGCGGGGCTTATCATGTGCCCCATCGAGAGGTACATCACGGGAAGGAGCAGGATGAGGGAGACGAGAAACCGCCAGAAAAGGGGCACCCCCCTCCTCTTTTGGGGGACTTTGCCGTAGTCGTAGGCGCCGTAGCCGAGGGCGAAGACTGCCGCTTTGATCTTCTCCGCGCTCGTCTCCGCAGGGTCGAACTCCGCCTCCATGCTCTCCCCCATGAGGGAGACGGTGCAGCTCGTCACCCCCTTGAGTTTTTTGACGGTGCGCTCGATGCCCGCGGCACAGGCGGCACAGGTCATCCCCGTCACCGAAAATTTCATGCGAACCTCTTGAAGAGCTCGACGAGCTCGTCGACGACGGAGAGGTCCCCCGCCCCGATCTTTTCAACGACGCATGTGTGCATATGCCGGTTGAGGACCTCCCCGGCGAGGCTCTTCACCGCGCTCATCGCCGCCGCGAGCTGGATGAGGACATCGTCGCAATAGCGGTCCTCCTCGATCATTTTTTTGACGCCGTTCAACTGCCCGACAATGCGGCTGATACGGTTTTCGAGGAGCCTCTTCTCCTCGGGCGTGCGGATCTTCGACCGCTCGCAGCTTTCGCAGTGTTCCATTGTATTCTCCTTACATACCCACTATGGGTATTTTTTGAGGATATTATACCCCCATACCCTATCCTTGTCAAGCGTTTTGAGGAAAATTTTTTGAAATTTTACGCTTCCTGCCCGCGCGGCGGAAGAGGCGGCTTGCCCCTCCGCACCCCTACCCCGCCCCCTTCAAAGGGGGCAGGTCTTTCCCCCCGCACCCCTGCCCCTCGCCCCCCGAGGGGGCGAGGGCAAGTCCCCCTCATTCCGAGCGGGTTCTATTCCGTCATTCCGAACGGATGTGAGGAATCTTATAATATGGATACCCTTCGACAAGCTCAGGGTGACGTATTTGATAGCACCCCTCAAGTATAAGGGGGGAGGCAAGAGGACGGATACTCCCCCTCAAACGAGAGAGGCAAGAGAAAACGCACCCTTGAGGGGGCAAGAGAAAACGCGCCGCGCGGGTCGCCGCGCGGCGCGTATCTCATGCATGGGTCCTTCGGGAAAGTCCCCGACCGCCGTTACTTGCGCACCAACGTGAGGACGACCTCTTCGCCGTTCACGTCGAGCGTCTTGGAGAATCCGTCGGGTCTGCCCGCGGCGATCGTTTGGGCGAGCACGTCCCGTGCGAACGCGCCCTTCTCGAGCATCCGCTTCGCCCTGCCCGCCGCCTCGTAGTAAACTTCGACGCGGTCGGTCACCTCAAATCCCGCCTCCTTGCGCATGGTTTGGATCTTGGAGACGAGCTCCCGCTCGCAGCCTTCGTCCAAGAGCTCCTCGGTGAGGCGGGTGTCGAGGGCGACGGTGATCCCCCCTTCCCGGGCCGCGGCGTACCCCTCCGCGGAGGTCGTGAAGATCTGCAAGTCCTCCTCGGTGAGGACGACTTCGCCCTCTAAATCGACCGTAAAGCTCCCCTTCTCCCGCACGGCGGAGACGACGGCGCCCGCGTCGCACGAGCCGAGAAACTCGGTGATGGCGCGCAGTTTTTTCCCGTATTTGGGGCCGAGGGTACGAAGCTGGGGCTTCAAAGTGTATTTGACGAGGGAATCGCCGCCTGCGACGAAGGTGAGTTTTTTCACGTTGAGTTCGTCGAGAACGAGGGAGGCGAGCTCCCCTTTGAGTTCCTCCTTGAACTCCCCTGCGACGAGCATCTCCGCGAGGGGCTGGCGGTTTTTGAGAGAGCCCGCGTTGCGCGCGCTCCTGCCGAGCTCGACGAGGCGCAGCACCTCCTCCATGCCCTCCTCGAGGGCGGGGTCGATATACCCCTCCTCCGCCTCGGGATAGGTGCAGAGGTGCACGGAGACGGGGGCGTTTTCAAAGAATTGCGGCACGAGGTTGCGGTACATCATCTCCGCCATGAAGGGCGCGTAGGGCGCGATGAGTTTGGAGAGGGTGACGAGCACGTGCCAAAGGGTCGCATACGCCGCGATCTTGTCCTCCGTCTCCTCCGCACCCCAATAGCGGTCCCGCCCGCGGCGGACGTACCAATTGGAGAGCTCGTCCGAAAACTCCTGAATGGCGCGCGCGCTGTCTGTGATATTGTAGACGGCGAGCATGCCGTCCACCTTCTTCACGAGGGTGTTGAGCTCCGAGAGCGCCCACCTGTCCATGAGGGAGAGCTTGCATTCCTTCAAGGGGTGGCGGGAGGGATCGAACTTGTCGATCTCCGCATAGAGGGCGAAGAAGGCATAGGTGTTCCAGAGCGTCCCCTGAAACTTCCTTTGGCTCTCGGAGACGGCGTCCGCCCCGAAGCGGGAAGGGATCCACGGCGCGCTGTTCGTGTAGAAATACCACCGCACGGCGTCCGCGCCCTGCTTGTCGAGCACCGTCCACGGGTCGACGACGTTCCCCTTGTGTTTGGACATTTTGACGCCGTTCTCGTCGTTGACGTGCCCGAGCACGACGCAGTTTTTGAAGGGGGCGCGGTCGAAGAGAATGGTCGAGATGACGAGGAGCACGTAGAACCAGCCGCGGGTCTGGTCGACTGCCTCGCAGATGAAATCGGCGGGGAAGGTCTCCTCGAAGAGGTCCTTGTTCTCAAAGGGATAGTGATACTGCGCGAAGGGCATGGAGCCCGAATCGAACCAGCAGTCGATGACCTCGGGGGTGCGTCTCATCTTGCCGCCGCACTGTTTGCAGGTGCAGGTGAGACCGTCGAGATAGGGACGGTGCAGCTCGATGTCTTCGGGCGCGCCCGTCTTCTCGCGGAGCTCCGCTTTGGAGCCGATGACCTCGATCGCGCCGCAGTCCTCGCATACCCAAACGGGGAGGGGGGTCCCCCAATAGCGGTCGCGGGAGAGGCCCCAGTCGATGACGTTTTCGAGGAAATTCCCCATCCGCCCCTCTTTGATGGTCTCGGGGATCCAATTCACCGAGCGGTTGGCGGCGATGAGGCGGTCCTTCACTTTGGTGACCTCGACGAACCAGCTCGAGCGCGCGTAGTAGAGAAGGGGGGTGTCGCACCGCCAGCAGTGGGGATAGCTGTGCTCGAAGGGGAGCTTCTTGAAGAGCAGCCCCTTTTCTTTGAGCATCGTAAGGATGACTTTGTCCGCCTCTTTGGCAAAGAGCCCGTTGAGTTCGGGGCAGCGGCCGTCGAAACAGCCCCGCTCGTTTACGAGCTGCACTACGGGGAGCCCGTATCTTTTGCCGACGCGGTAGTCGTCCTCGCCGAAGGCGGGCGCGATGTGCACGACGCCCGTGCCGTCCGTGAGGGTGACGTAGCCGTCGCAGACGACATAATACGCCTTCTCCTTAAAACTCCCCTTCGCCCACGGGAAGAGGGGCTCGTACTCCGTGCCCTCATACTCCTTCCCCTTGCGGCGGCTCACGACTTTGTATTCCTCGAAGAACTTGGGTGCGAGCGCCTCGGCGAGGATGTAGCGGGCACCCTCCGCCTCGATCTCCACATAGTCCTCCCCGGGATTCATGCAGAGCGCAACGTTGGAGGGAAGGGTCCACGGGGTGGTCGTCCACGCGAGGATATAGGTGTTTTCCGACCCCATTACGCGAAAACGGGCGACGGCGGAGATCTCCTTCACGTCCTTATACCCCTGTGCGACCTCGTGCGAGGAGAGCGCCGTGCCGCACCGCGGGCAGTAGGGAACGATCTTGTGCCCCTTATACAGGAGCCCTTTTTCGTGGATCTTTTTGAGCGCCCACCACACCGACTCAATGTAGTTGTCGCTGTAAGTAACGTAGGGGTTTTCCATGTCCACCCAGTAGCCCACGCGGTCGGACATCTTCTCCCACTCGCTCTTGTATTTCCACACCGACTCCTTGCACTTTTTGATGAAGGGCTCGATGCCGTACTTCTCGATCTGCGGCTTGCCGTCGATGCCGAGGCTCTTTTCCACCTCGAGTTCGACGGGCAGCCCGTGGGTATCCCAGCCCGCCTTGCGCAAGACGTGCCTGCCCTTCATCGTGTGATAGCGGGGGATGAGGTCCTTCATGACCCGCGTCAAAACGTGCCCGATGTGGGGCTTGCCGTTGGCGGTGGGAGGCCCGTCGTAGAAGGAGAACTCCTCTCCCCCCTCGTTCTTTTCCACCGACTTCTCAAAGACCTTGTTCTCCTTCCAGAAGGCGACGGTCTCCTTCTCCCGCTCCACAAAATCGAGCGACGTGTCTACCTTTTTATACATATCAAACCTCGCTTTCTTTATAAAACAGGCCTCCGCGTTTTGGAATACGCGAAGGCATATCTACCACCAAAACAAACTGACATTTGCCGCGGGGATCACGGTCCGCGACGCCGTGCGAAGTTACTTTCCGTCCGGCGAAACCGCCCCCGTGTTCCCTCCGCAAGCTGAAAGGGGATACCCTCTCCGCACCCCGTCTCCCCTCTCACCTTACGGGAGCTCTCTGTGCGCGGCAAACCGAAGAGGGCGCGTCCTTTTTGCGCCTTTTCTATTCCGTTTTCTCTATTATAGCCCGTCCGCATGTAAAAGGCAAGCGTTTTGAGGCAATTCGTCTCACCCGAAGATGCCCTTGCGGGGACGGATCTCCTTCACCTCGAAGCCCGCGTCCTTCACGCAGGCCGCGAGTTCCTCGTCCGAAAGGGTGCTCTCCACGAAGACGATGTTCTTCCTGTATTTCGCCTTCGCGCCCTGCACGCCGTCTAAAAGCATGAGCTTCTTTTCCACCCGCTCGGCACATTTCTTGCAGCAGAGGTTTTCCACCTCGATGACCTTTTTCATGCCCCCATCATAGCACAACCCGCCCCGTTTGTAAAGAGTTTTCGCCCCCTCTCCGCCATATGGACTTTTTTTCGCCCCGACCGTTCAAACGGTTGACAAATTCAGCCCCGTCCCCTATAATGGAGCAGATAAAATTCCTTTGGAGGCATTCTTATGCGCGTGCTTGCGATCAACGATATATCCTGCGTGGGAAAGTGCTCCCTCACCGTGGCGCTCCCCGTCCTCTCGGCGTGCGGGGCGACCGTCGATATCCTGCCCACCGCCCTCCTCTCCACCCACACGGGCGGGTTTACGGGGTACACCTTCTTGGGGCTCGACGACGAGATGAAGAAGATCTGCGACCACTGGGAGACTTTGGGGCTGAAGTACGACGTCGTGTGCAGCGGCTACCTCGGCAGCCGCGCCCAGATCGAATTCGTGCGGAGCGTGAAAAACCGCTTTTTGAAGAAGGGCGGGCTCTTTGTGGTGGACCCCGTCCTCGGCGACAATTTCACTTTCTATAAAGGGTTCGACGAGGCGTTCGCAAAAGAGATGCTCTCCCTCTGCGCGGAGGCGGACTACATCCTCCCCAACGACACCGAGAGCTTCCTTCTCACGGGAAAGCGCGACCCCTCCGCCGCGCTCTGCGAGCTCGCGAAGATCTGCCCCCACCCCGTCATCACGGGCGCGGATACGGCGGACGGCTACTTCCTCTACTATTGGGAGGGCGGCGAAAAGCGGATGCCCCTCAAAAAAGTGGAGGGCTCCTTCCACGGCGCGGGAGACGTGTTCGCCGCGAGCTTCGCGGGCTGCGTGGGCGGCGGGTTTCCCCTCGAACGCGCCCTCTCCCTCTCCGTCGAGTTCTGCTACCGCTCCATCCTCCGTACCGCAGAGGAAGTCCCCGATAAGAAATACGGCATGAACTACGAGAAGGAACTCTGGGTGCTCACCGAGGCGTTCCGCGAAATATCCGGCAAGATCGGATAAATTTTTTCGGCGCCGCAAGGGGATCTTTGGAAATTTTTCGCAAAAGGTTGCATTTTCCGCGCGGCCGTGCTATACTGTATCATGACACCTGCGGTGTTCGGAAGCCGACGAAACGTGATCCACGATGTACTTTCGGGAGCGCTTGTCGGGCGGGCTAGGCGAGGTCTGAAATTTTTCGGAAAGTCTGATGCTCCTCCGCGGCACACCCACCTGCGAGAAGCGGGTTAAACTTTTTTCGGCTTGCGGCACAGGCGGATGTCTTTTTTTGAAAAATTTTCCGCGCACGACCGCAAAAACGGTTGCAAGACGGGCGCGGATATGGTATAATCACAAAGTAACTCGCGTTCAGGCACGCTTGGGCGCGCGGAGAATTCGATACGGCCTTGTGGTCAAGCGGTTAAGACGGCGCCCTCTCACGGCGCAATCCCGGGTTCGATTCCCGGCAAGGTCA
>CANREU010000017.1 GCA_947629725.1 uncultured Clostridia bacterium | reverse complement strand
CCGCCGCAGGCGTGCCTTGCGCCGAAGTACCCCGACCAACCAATCTTGCTTCCCCCTTTTGGGGGAAGTACCCCGAAGGGGGGATAGGGGTTTGCAGGCCGCACGGGTAGCGCCGAACCCCCTCAGTCACTTCGTGACAGCTCCCCCAAGAGGGGGCGCCGAGAAGCGAGGCGGGACAGCCCCCCAAAAAAGGGGGCGCCAAGAAAAGAGTGCGCCGAACGCGGCGCTTTACGCCATTCCGAACGCAATTCTACACGTCATTCCGAACGAAGTGAGGAATCTCGCCCTTTTCGGAAACCGTGAGATCCGCTCACCCCCTGTGCCGCCCGCTTCCGCGGGTGGCACGGGGGGTTCGGGATGACGTATCGGGGGGCGCCGAGCGGGTAACCGTAACCCTATGCCTTACGCACGGAAAATCCGCGGGATGAAAGCCATGTGAAGAGCAGCGGGAGCCACTGCGCGGCGGAGGGGTTGACGTGGGCGTCGCCCTCATCGTTCGCCGTCTCGATCCCGCACATCGCGAGCCCGTGCACGCCGCGCTCGAAAATGTGCAGCTCGAAGGGCACCTTGCAGGCGGAGAGTTTCGCCGCCGCGAGGAGGGAGTTCTCCACGGGCACGCAGTCGTCGTCCGCCGTGTGCCAAAGGAAGACGGGCGGGCAAGAGGGCGTGATGCGGTCGACGATCGAGAGCTTCTTTTTGAGTTCCGCGTCCCCGCCCGAAATGGTCTCCGCCGTGCCGCCGTGGGTGCTGCGGTCCGTCGTGAGGACGGCGTAGGAGAGCACCGCGGCGTCGGGGCGGACGTTGCGCTCCCCGAGGATCTCCTTTACGCAGGGATCGCCGTACATGGTCGCCAAAGACCCCGCAAGGTGCCCGCCCGCCGAGAACCCGACGACGGCGAGTTCTTCGGGATCCGCCGACCACTTCTCCGCATTCTCGCGGATGTACGCCGCCGCCATCGCCGCCTCGACGAGGGGGACGGGGTGGGGCGTTTTCACCGTGTAGTTGAGACAGAAGGCGGCATACCCCTCTTCCACGAACGCCAGTGCGACGGGCTCCCCCTCGCGGAGGGAGACGAACTCATATCCGCCGCCCGGAAGGATGAGCGCCGCGGGGCGCTTCTTCGGGGAGACTTCCCCGCACCGCTCGCGGGCGAGCGCCGTAAGATAGCCCCCGCTCCCCTTGCGCGGAACGCCGAAGTAGCCGTAGAGATCGATCGTCTCTTGCAACATGTTTTTCTACCTCCCTATCAAAAAACCGACCGCATGGGTCGGTTTTTTCCTTATCTCTTGGAGAACTGGGGCGCTCTGCGCGCTTTCTTCAAGCCGTATTTCTTTCTCTCTTTCACGCGAGGGTCTCTCGTGAGGAAGCCCGCCTTCTTGAGTGCGGGACGGCACTCGGGTTCCGCTTCGAGCAGGGCTCTCGCAATGCCGAGACGGATCGCGCCCGCCTGCCCCGTATATCCGCCGCCGATGACGTTTACGAAGATGTCGTACTTCCCTTCGGCGTTCACTTCCGCGAGGGGCTGCTTGACGACGTATTGCGTCGTGCCCTGCGGGAAGTAGTCCTCGAGCGAACGGTCGTTAATGACGATCGCGCCGCTGCCTGCGGGAAGGAGGCGTACACGGGCGATCGCCTTCTTTCTCCTGCCCGTGCCCCAGAACTGCAACTTTTTCTTCAAATTCGCCTTCGCCATGACGTTCTCTCCTTAAAATAATTTCAGCGCTTCGGGCTTCTGAGCCTCGTGCTTGTGCTCCGCCCCCTTATACACTCTCAGCTTCTTAATCATCTGTCTGCCGAGGGAGTTTTTGGGAAGCATCCCCTTTACGGCCTCGTACACCGCGAGGTCGCTGCGCTCCGCCATCATCTTGCCGTAGGAGATCTCCTTGAGCCCTCCGATATAGCCCGTGTGATAGCGGTAGTATTTATCCTCGAGCTTCTTGCCCGTGAGGACTACTTTATCGCTGTTGATCACGATCACAAAATCGCCCGTATCCACATTGGGCGTGAAGGTAGGCTTGTTTTTCCCGCGGAGAATGGCGGCGACTTTGGACGCAAGCCGACCGAGCGGAAGCCCGTCGCCGTCGACGACGTACCACTTTCTCTCCACATTCTGCGCGTTCGCCATGTAGGTTTTCATTCTTGTCTCCTTGCTCTCTTGCCGTTTGAACACCGGAACAGCCGAAAACGGGGCTTTCCGACCGTTTACTTCATCATTATAGGACTTCGCAAAACTTCCGTCAAGCTGTTTTGCCTCGCGAAACCGAATTTTTTTCGGAAAAAAGCAAAATATTTTTTCGCAATTTCCGCACGGAAAAAGGAACCCGCCGCCTTTTTCCCGGCTCCCTCTCCCGGGGGAGCCGTCGCGCAGGGACGGAGGGGGTGTTTGCGGGATCTCGAGGGCGAACCCTCACCCCTACCCCTCCCCCTCACGTAGGGGGAGGGCACGGTTAGGATATGCGGGGACGAATCTCGGGGGGCAACCCCCACCACCCCCTCAAACGAGGGGGTGTTTTCCTTATTTATAATAACTGTCCGGGCGGTCGGCCGCGGTGATGGCGCCGTAGCCGTCCCCCAAAGAGATCTCGATCGACGTGACCCCCTTCTCCATGCGCGCGCCGTTTTCGTCCGTCCAGAGCGCGCCGTTGAAGAGGATCTTGTCCTTAAAAAAGGGCGGATCGTTGAAAAACGGGTAGGTGTGATAGCCGCAGCACAGCCCGTAGCCGAGGTAGATCCCGTCGTAATATCCCTTGAGGTTGTTCACATGGTCGTGCCCGCAGAAGAGCGCCTTCGTGCAATCGCTCTCCTTGATGGCGGCGAATACGTCGGGATGGTCGTCCGTCCCCTCGGCGTTACCCTGATAGAAGACGCCGACGGTGTACCGCTCGTCGCCGTAGACGCACTCGCTCTCCTCTTTCGGGTCCTCGCGCACCACCCCCGTCACCTCGCGGATCTCGACGTCGGGCAGCTGCGCCTTCACGGCCTCGGGGATCTCCCTCCCCTTTTCGAGCTCGTTGAGGTAGTAGAGGTTCGCAAATTCCTTGATGGGGATGTGGAAAAACATGGTGCTCTCGATGGACGGGGCTGCCGCTTTGAGCCCCGCGACCGCCCAGCGGTACCACTCGATCTGGTCGCGGCGGATCCAATCGTACACCCAATCGGTGAGGGAAGTGTTGCCCTCCTCGGGATACATGCCCGAGTCGAGGCAGACGAGGCTGTAGGCGAGCGCTTCGGCGCTCTTTTGCCCCCTGTAAACATTCAAAAGGAAGTTGCCCGAGCCGTGGATGTCGTCGGGACCCGCGTCGAACAGGCAGTGCTCGTATTTTGCGAGGAGGTTGCAGAGGGTGTATTTACTGCAATCGAACTGGCTGTCGTGGTTGCCGAAGACGAACGTCCAGTACTGCTGCCTCTTTTCCATGAAATCCGCGAAATAGCGGAAGGCGTCCCATGTAAAGACGGAGAGGGCGAGGTCCCCCGTCACCACGCATAAATCGGGTTTTTCCGCTTTGATGGCGCGGTCGAGGAGGGACATCGTCTTGGTATCGCGCGTGAAACTGCCGAATTTGATCTGCGGGTCGGCGATCTGCAAAATTTTGAGTTTCTCCGCCCCCTCTTCCAAAACGAGGGAGGGAAAGAGATCGAGGGAGAACTCCGTCTCCCCCGCGTCAAAGGAATAGCTGCCGAATTTTTCGGGGGAACGCATGTGGACGGCGGCACGGATCCAGAGCGCCGCGGCCGCGATCAAAAGCGCCCCGAAGACCGAGGCGAGAACGATACAGGCGATCTTTAAGCCCCGCCTGCTTTTTCCTTTGCTCTTTTCTTTCATGGTTTTTCCGCCCACTCGGGGGTCTTTGCCGTGACTTCTTTGTGTTTTACTCGCCGCTATCGGCGGGAAGGGTCTTGATGACCCGCGCGGGGTTTCCGACCGCCACCGAATTGTCCGGGATGTCGCGGGTGACCACGCTCCCCGCGCCGATGACGACGTTGCTCCCAATCGTCACCCCGGGGAGGACCCGCACGCCGCCGCCGAACCACACGTCGCTGCCCACCACGATGGGCTTTGCAAACTCGAGCTGGGCGCGGCGGAGAGACGCCTCGAGGGGGTGTCCCGCCGTGTAAAATCCGCACTGGGGTGCGATAAAGACGTTGTCGCCGAAGATGAGTTTGTTCGTGTCGAGGAACATGCAGTCGTGATTGGCGTAGAAGTTGTCGCCCACCTCGGTGTTGTAACCGTAGTCGAACCACACGTTGCTCTCGACGTTGCAGTTTTTGCCGCACTTGCCGAGGATGGAGCGCAAGATCTCCTGCCTCTTCTCCTTGTCCTCACGCGGGGTGTTGTTGTATTCGACGCACTTTTTCTTGCACGCGGCGAGCTCCCCCGCGAGCTCTTCGTCCACGGTGTACAGCTCCCCTGCGAGCAATTTCTCTTTTTCGGTCATATCTGCCTCCCGTTTTTTGTTTGCGGCGGGTACGTTGGCCCTCGCGCCCCTCTCCCCGGCGCCCCCTCGAGGGGAAGGCAAGGGGCGGGGCGAATTTTATTCCAGTATCGCCTTGATCCTTCTGATCCCCGCCGAGGAGGACTGTTCCTTCACGATGCGGAAGTGTCCCAAAACGCCCGTGCGCTCCACGTGCGGGCCGCCACACATCTCCTTCGAAAAGTCGCCGATGGAGTAGGTCTTGACGACTTCGCCGTACTTACTGTCAAACACGCCGACGAAGTTCTCCTTCCGCGCCTCCTCGAGGCTCATTTCCTTGAATACGACGGGGATGTCCTCCCCGATCTTCTCGTTGACGAGCTTCTCCACCGCCGCGATCTCTTCGGGGGTCATGGCGCGGTCGAAGTTGAAGTCGAAGCGCATGCGCTCGTCCGTGATATTGGACCCCTTCTGGTTACAGTCGGGGGAGAGCACTCTCTTTAATGCCGCGTTCAGAAGGTGGGTCGCGGTGTGGTACTTCACCGCCTGTTCGGAGTGGGACTCGAGGCCCCCCTTCGCCTGCCCCTTCTCGAGGGCGCGGCTCGTCTCCTGGTGTTCCTTGAACGCCGCCTCGAAGCCTGCCCTGTCGACGGAGAGCCCCTGCTCTGCCGCGAGTTCTTCGGTGAGCTCGAGGGGAAAACCGAAGGTGTCGTACAGGCGGAACGCCGCCTTGCCGCCGATCGTCTTTTCGGGGACGTATGCGGGGTCATTTTTCGCCATGAATTCGTTCTTGCGCGCAATGCCCTGCACGCACTTCTCGTATTCCTTCATGCCCGAAGCGAGGGTCGCCTCGAAGCGCTCCGCCTCCCGCTCGATCTCGTCGAGGATGTAGTCCTTCTTCTCGAGAAGAAGGGGGTACGCCTCGTTGTAGACTTTTTCGATGAAGATCGAGGCGACCGCGCAAATGGCGGAAGAAGAAACGCCGAGGCGGCGGCAATAGCGGATGGCGCGGCGCATGATGCGGCGGAGGATGTACCCCGCCCCCACGTTGGAGGGAAGGATGCCGTTCTTATCTCCGATGAGCATCACCGTCGTGCGGGTGTGGTCGGCGATGATGCGCATCGCCCGCCTGTCCTCCCCGCCGTCGTCGTATTTCTTGCCCGAGAGCTCCTCGAGCTTTGCGATCGCCGCAGTGAAAAGATCGGTCTTGTAGGCGTCGGAGAGCCCGTTCAAAAAGAGGAGCATCCTGTCGAAACCGAACCCCGTGTCCACATTTCCGCGCCCGAGGGGCTCGTAACCCGTCTCCGTCTTTTTATATTGCATGTAGACGTCGTTGCCGATCTCCACGTAATCCTCGGGAAAGACGGGATCCGTCTTTGCGGGGTCGAGAGGATAGAACCACTCGTTGTCGGGCCCGCAGGGGGTGCCCACCGTGCCCTCGAGCTCCCACCAGTTGTCCTCCTTCGGAAGGTAGTAGACGTGCTCGGGCTTTATGCCGAGCCCGATGAGGAGCTCCGCCGTCTCCCCGTCCCGCGGGGCGGAGGAATTGCCCTTGAACACCGTGGTGCAGAGCTTGTCTTTGTCCAGCCCGAACTCCTTCGTGAGGAGCTCGAAGGTCCACGCCGTCTTCTCCTTCTTGAAGTAGTCGCCGAGGGACCAGTTGCCCATCATCTCGAAGAAGGTGAAGTGGGAGGCGTCGCCCACGCTGTCGATGTCCACCGTGCGGACGCACCCCTGCACGTTGCAGAGCCGCTTGCCCGCGGGGTGGGGCTTGCCGAGAAGATAGGGCATGAGGGGCTGCATCCCCGCCACGTTGAACATGACCCCCGTGGAGCCGTCGCCGATGAGGGACACCGCGCCGATGTCGGTGTGCCCCTTGCTCTTGTAGAAATCGAGCCACTTTTGCCGAAGTTGTTTGCCTGTGATGTTCATAAAATTCTCCGTTGTTGGTTGTTTTTCTTTTTTGACGGGGACCGTTCCGCCGTCCCTTCTCGGCTCCCCCTTTTGATCCGCCGCCCCTTCTCGGCTCCCCCTCTTGGGGGAGCTCCGCCGTGTTCTTTACGGCGGTGAGGGGGTTCTCATCTTGCCCGACTGCAAACCCCTATCCCCCCTTCGGGGTACTTCCCCCAAGCGGGGGAAGCAAGGTGGGCTGGTCGGGGCACTTCCTTTTTCCGCCGCCCCTTCTCGGCTCCCCCTCTTGGGGGAGCTCCGCCGTGTTCTTTGCGGCGGTGAGGGGGTTCTCATCTTGCTCGACTGCAAACCCCTATCCCCCCTTCGGGGTACTTCCCCCAAAGGGGGGAAGCAAGGGGGGTGGTCGGGAATACTTCCCTTGTGGGAAGCAAGGGGGGGCGGTTGGAGCGCTTCCCTCGGGGGAAGCAAGGGGGGGGTGGAGCGCTTCCCTCGGGGGAAACAAGTGTTGGTTCACTCCAGCCCGAGCCGCCGCAAAATATCCGCTTGCACCGCTTCAAACTCGCGGCCGATCTGCAAATTTGAATATCGCGCGACCGTTATTCCCTGTTTGTTGAGAAATTCGTCCCGCTTTGCGTCGTACTTTTCGCCGTCTGCCTCGAAGTGCTGCGCCCCGTCGAGCTCGATCGCAAGGTTCTTTTCCGCGCAATAAAAATCCACGATATAGTCGCCGAACGATCTTTGCCGCACAAACTTGACGGGCAGTTTTTTCAAACAAACGTGCCAAAGCTTGCGCTCTTCCTCGGTCATGTTTTTTCGCAACTCGCGGGCATAGCCCACAAGTTTATGACGATAGATCCGCATGTTTTTTCGGCTCCGCATCTTTTTCCGCCGCCCTTTCTCGGCTCCCCCTCTTGGGGGAGCTCCGTCGTGTTCTTTACGACGGCGCCCCGCCCGCACGCTATGGGCGGCACGCGCGTGAAACGCGAAGTAGGGGGTTCGGCGCTACCCGCGCAGTCTGCAAACCCCTATCCCCCCTTCGGGGTACTTCCCCCAAAAGGGGGAAGCAAGGGGGCGATGGCCTTATATCTTCTCAAGCGTGTAGCCGTCTTTGGCGTCCTTTACGGCGTAGCCGAGCGCTTTCAGTTTTTCGCGGAGGGCGTCGGAGGCCGCCCAGTCCCTGTTTTGGCGCGCCTCCCATCTCTCGTCCGCGATCTTCTTCACGTCCGCGGGGATGTCCTCTTTCGGCGCGTACTGCGCAAGATACTCCGCCGCGTCCCTCCGGAAGAGCCCCAAGAGCGAATAGGTCTTTCTGATCTGGTTCACGATCCGCCGCGCCGCGGGGTCGTTTCCCGCAAGAAGCCGCCCCGCCTCCTTGAAATGGCCGAAAAGCCCCGAGAGGGCGAGGGCGGTGTTGAAATCGTCGCGCATCGCCGCATCGAATTCTTCGTCGATCGCGGGGCAGAGCCCCGTCTCCGAGGGGAACGCCTTCTCGATCTTTTCGATGAGGGTGTAAAACCGCACAAGGTGCGCCTCCGCGGCGGGGAACAGGCCGTCCGTCACGTTGAGGTCGGCGCGGTAGTTGGAGGAGAGGAGGGCAAATTTCAGCGCCTCGTCCGAATACTTGTCGAGGAGGTCGGAGAGAAGAAGGACGTTCCCGAGGGACTTGCTCATCTTCTGCCCGTTGATTTTTATAAGCCCGTTGTGCGTCCAATATTTGGCGAACGGCTTGCCCGTGAGCGCCTCGCTTTGGGCGATCTCGTTCTCGTGGTGGGGAAAGATGAGGTCCCGCCCGCCGCCGTGGATGTCGATCTGCTCCCCGAACGCGGCGCGGTTCATCGCCGAGCACTCGATGTGCCAGCCCGGCCTGCCCTTCCCCCACGGGGAATCCCAGCATATCTCCCCCGCCTTCGCCGCCTTCCAGAGGGCGAAGTCGTAGGGATTTTTCTTGGTCTCGTCGTTTTCGACGCGCACGCCGTCGAGCATGTCCTCCTTGTCCCGCCCCGAGAGCCCGCCGTAGGCGGGAAAACTGTCGACGTCGAAGTAGACGTCCCCGTTTTCGGCAGGGTAGGCGTGCCCCTTTTTTATGAGTTCTTCGATAAAGGAGATGATATTGCCGATGTTTTCCGTCGCCTTGAGCCAAAGGGTCGGCTCGCCGATATGCGCCCGCGCCATCACGGCGTTCGTCTTTTCGATCATCTCCGCGGCATAGACGTCGGCGGGGATCCCCGTCTCGCGGCTCTTGGCGATGATCTTGTCGTCCACGTCCGTATAGTTGCGGGCATAGGTCACTTCATACCCCTCCTTTTGGAGGAAGTTGCGGAAGACGTCGTAGACGATCGCCTGAAAGGCGTGCCCGATGTGCGCCTCGCCCGAGACGGTGATGCCGCAGGCATACATTTTGACCTTCCCCTTTTCGAGGGGGACGAACTCCTCCTTGCGGCGGGTGAGAGAATTATAGATCTTCATGTTCCTCCTTTTCCGCCGAAGGCGCGCGGCGGATGGGCAGGCAGGTGATGTTGTACTCTTTCAGGCACCTGTCCCTCATCTCGGGATTTGCCACCCCGTTCTGCAAGAGATATTCGACGACGACGTCCCGCACGTTCTCCGCGTCGAAGAAAAACCCGCGCGAAGTCAGGAGCGTGATGGCGGAGCGGATCTCCATGTGGCAGACGAGGGCGAGGGCGAGGATGAGATTTTTTTCGGGATAGAGGGAGCCCTTCACGATCTTTTTCCAAAAACGGGGCTCGATGTCGAGCTTCTCCCCCGCGCTCTCCGCCGTCTCCCCGCAGGCGCGCAGGGCGGCGGGAAGGAGCTTTGCGAACGTCCCCTTGCGGAGGGGATTTTTGATCCTGTCGGAGAAGGGGATAAAGGCGTAGCCAAAGGTGAAGTTCACGTCCCCCGCGTTCTTCTTGAAACGGGCGAGGAGCTCCTCCCTCTTCGCCTGCCTGTTGAGACGCATGACGGAGGGGTCGCGGCGGACGATGTTGCCGTCTTTGGCGACATAGAGCACCTCGGGCATTTCATAGCCCTCGAGCGCGGAGAGTTTCACGTAGTCGGAATAGCGCGCGCAAAAGTATTCGTCGAGCGCGGCAAGATAATTTTCCATGTCGCTATTGTATCATTTGCGAAGCAAAAACGCAACCGATTTGCAAATGAGGCGGAAAATTTCTTGCCGTGCCCCCTTTTTGTGCGCGGCGTTCGTTTTTTTGGTCTTTTTTCTGCCCTATCCTTTCAGAGGTGAAAAATTACAGTTTTTGCCGAAAAGATGTTTAATTTGATACGGCTTTTGCGGAAGTTAACAAAGTGATGTAATTTCTACACATTTTTTGAGTCACATTATGAACCTTCACGATAAAATTCATATTATATACAAATTTTTTCCGAAATCGTCAAAAAATTTTTTCAGAAATCTATTGACAAAATCAAAAAAGTGTGTTAGATTTTAGCAAAGGATTATTTTACTGTTATAAGGAGGATTGTTTTTTATGAAACGCGACAGGATCGAAGAGATCGCGGAACTCCTCGATAAACGTGGCAGGCTCACCCTCGATCAGCTCGACGACTACTTCCCCAACGTTTCGCAGATGACTTTGCGGCGCGACCTCTTCCAGCTCGAACAGCAGGGCCGGATCATCCGCGTCCGCGGCGGCGCCATGAGCGTGAAGGAAGTGCAGAAGGTCTCCGGAGAGCCCTACGTAAAGAAGACGGTGATCCATACAGACGAAAAGATCCGCATTGCCCAGAAGGCGGCGCGCCTCATCGACGAGAACACGTCCCTCTTCATCGACGGCGGGACGACCGCGCTCTCCCTCGCGAAGGAGATGCCCGACGTGAGCGTGCACGTATTCACCAACGGCCTCGCCGTGGCGATCGAGCTCGCGCAGAAGAAAAATCTGCACGTCACCGTGCTCGGCGGGCAGGTGATGAAGGAGAACCTCTCCACCGCGTCCCCCGTGGCGAGGAGCTACTTCGAGAACACCAACTTCGAACTCGCCATCATCTCCGCCTCGGCGTTCACCCCCGAGAACGGTTTTTCGTGCGGCTCGCAGATCGAGGCCGACCTTCTCAAGATGACGCGGAAGAAGGCGAAGTCCATGTATATGATGCTCGACAGCTCGAAGATCGGCAAGATCATGCCCTACACCTTCGCGCGGCTCGACGACATCGACGTGATCATCACGGACGACAACTTCCCCGCAGACCTCAAGGAACAGTTTGAACAGCGGAACATCGTGGTGATGTGAACCATCACCTATCCCCTCCCGTCCCCCCTCTTTGGAGGGGGGACGTTAATTTTCCGCCCCCGGCCCGCAAAAATGCGCACATGGGGGCGGTTTTTTTACGGCGCGGGGGCGCGCGCTCCTCTTGCCTCCCCCTTATCCTTTCACCTCTTGCCTCCCTTATCCTTTCACCTCTTGCCCTCCCCCTGCGTCAGGGGGAGGGGTAGGGGAGGGGGTCCGCCCATAAAGAAAGAAGGGAGCCGAAGCTCCCTTTTTTTCGGTCCTTTTCTCACATCCCGAAGATCTTTGCGAGCCCGGGGATCGCCTGCATGAGGTTGAAGTTCTGGAACACCACCACGCAAACAAGCGAAATGGTCGACATGATCTTGATGAGGATGTCGAGGGAGGGCCCCACCGTGTCCTTCAACGGGTCGCCCACGGTGTCGCCGACGACCGCCGCGTCGTGCACGGCGTCGTACCCCTCTTCGCCCTTCTTCACGCCTTCCACGCCGCCGCTCTCGATGTACTTCTTCGCGTTATCCCAAGCGCCGCCCGCGTTGCCCGTGTAGATCGCGAGCATGATCGCGGAGAGGGTCGCGCCGATCAAAATGCCGCCCACGAAGCCCGGCCCGAAGATGAAGCCGCACACGACGGGGATGGAAATGGCGATGACGGAGGGCACGATCATCTGCTTCAGCGCGCCCTGCGAGGAGATCTTCACGCAGCGGGTGCTGTCGGGGTCCTCCTCGCCCGAGAGGATCTTGGGGTTCTCGCGGAACTGGCGGCGGACTTCCTCCACCATCTGCCTTGCCGCCTTCGCGACGGCGTTGATAAGCATCCCCGAGAAGAGGAAGGGAATGGCGGCGCCCACGATCGCGCCGACAATGACGTCGCCCCGAATAATATTGAGGAGAAGGGTGACGGTGCCGTCGGCGGTCTTTTCAAGGAACGCCTCGCCCGCCGCATAGAGGTAGCTCGACATCATACTCATGGTGGCGAGCGCGGCGGAGCCGATCGCAAAGCCCTTGCCGATGGCGGCGGTGGTGTTGCCCACGCTGTCCAATTTATCGGTGATGGCGCGCACCTCTTCGTCGAGCCCGCTCATCTCCGCAATGCCGCCCGCGTTGTCCGAAATGGGACCGTAGGTGTCGACGGAGACGGTCGCCGCGACGAAGGAGAGCATCCCCATCGCGCCGCACCCGACGCCGAACATGCCGCCGACCGCGAAGCTCGCGAAAATCGCGACGCCGAGGATCACGACGGGGAGCATGGTGGAGATCATGCCCGTCGCCATGCCCTGCGTGATGGTGAGGGCGGCGCCCTCCTTGCTCGCGCTTGCGATCCCCTTCGTCGGCTTGTGGTCGTAACTCGTGTAGTACTCGGAGAGGATGCCGATGACGATGCCCGCGGCAATGCCGATCGCCGCGCACACCCACGGCGTGACGGGGCCCGCGATCATCTTCGCGGAGCGCAGCGTCTCGGCCGCCTCGTCCTTAAAGAGGAAGACGGAAAGGAGGCACCCGCCGATGAGAGTGATGCCCGCGGAGATCCACGTCGCAAGGTTGAGTTCCATGTGCGGGTTGTCGGACAGCTTCCGCTTGATGAGGGGGAAGGAGATGCCGATGACGCACCCGATGAGGCCGATCCCCGCAAAGAGGATGGGGAAGAGCACCATCTTTTGGAGGAGGCTCGCGGTGAGGGTCGGAATGTTTTCCACGGACGTGTGGACGAACAGCTCGATGGCGAGGATGACGGTCGCCATGATTGCGCCCACATAGCTCTCGAGAAGGTCGGCGCCGAGGCCCGCCACGTCGCCCACGTTGTCGCCGACGTTGTCGGCGATGGTCGCGGGGTTGCGGGGGTCGTCCTCGGGGATGTGCGCCTCGGTTTTTCCGACGAGGTCCGCACCCATATCCGCGGCCTTCGTGTAGATGCCGCCGCCCACGCGGTTGAAGAGGGCGATGATGGAGCAGCCGAGCGCGTAACCCGAAAGAATGATGGAAAGGTTATAGGACTGCTTGGTGAGGAAGTGGGTGTGCTCGACGACGATCTCCGCAAGGCCGTTGCCGTTCACGTTGATCATGCCGCACCCCCAGCCGAAGATGCAGTAGACGACGATCGCGCCGAGCAGCGCAAAGCCCGCCACGCACAGCCCCATCACGGAGCCGCCGCGGAAGGCGACTTTCAAGGTCTTGCCCGTGTTTCTCGTCTCGTTGGCGGCGTTGGTGACGCGCACGTTCGCATAGGTCGCGATCTTCATGCCAACGAAGCCCGCCGTCGCCGACATCACCGCACCGATGACGAACGCGATGCCCGCTTCCCACGAGATGACGAGGACGAGGACGACGGCGACGATCGAGCCGATGATCGCGACGATCTTGTATTCGTACTTGATGAATGCGCCCGCGCCCTCGCGGATCTTTGCCGCGATGTATTGCATCCGCTCGTTCCCCTCTTTCAGCTTCTTCGTAAGATAGAAGTTGAGAGCGGCGTACCCGAGACCCAACACGGACGCGAACATCACGATGATGGTGAGTAAATTGAGGTCCATGATACTCTCCTTTCGGCTTTTTTGCCGACACTGCCCATATTATATCACGCGCGCGGGCGTTTGTCTATTTTTAGAACGAGTTTTTCGGAAAAATCGTTTCGGCGGCCGCGCACCGCCCCTCCCGTAGAGGACATTCGCGCGCCGCCCCCACAAACGAGGGAGGAGGTAAAAAAAACGTAAGTCGGGGCGCGCAGAAAGAAACCCCCTGCCTTTGGCGGGGGGACTAAGGGGGGTGGAAACTCGTGGGCACCCCTCACCCTATCGCCCGCACGCTATGATCGCTATCGAAGGGCGACACGCCGTATAATTACGTCATGTTGAGCGCAGTCGAAACATGACCGCATTATTATAATAAGGATACCCTTCGACTTCGCTCAGGGTGACGTATTTTATTGCGGGGCGGAGAAACGCGCTCTTCCGCCGCCTCTCTCGGAGGGGGCGATCTCAGCTGCAAACCCCTATCCCCCCTTCGGGGTACTTCCCCCGAAAGGGGGAATCAAGGGCGGACGGTCGTGGGCGAGGGCGAGCTCTCCCCTCATTCCGAACGGAGCCGTAGGCGGAGTGAGTGAATCTTGTCCTTTTTCGCGTTTTCGGAAACTCGGGGGCACCCCTCACCCTACCCTCCCCCCTCAAGTATAAGGGGGGAGGCAAGAGAAAAACACGCTCTCTCGCCGCCCGCGAGGCGCAAAACTTTTCAGTACTCCGAGATCCCCAATATGTAGTCCGAGCGCACGTCGAGGGCGGCGCACAGTTTCGCAAAGGTGTCGAGCGCGGGAAACACGTCTTTTTTCATGTATTTCGAAACCGTCTGCGCCGAGACCCCCACTTTTCTTGCCAATTCCTTCTGCTGAACGCCGCTCGCGGCAATGCACTCCCTGAGCCGCCGCTGGATGTCCTTCAACTCCATCTTCTTTTCCCCCTTGCCGTTCTCAAAAAAAATATCGCATAATGTACGATTTTTCGCTTGACAATCGCACATTATACGATTATAATAGGGGTATCTTCCGCAAAAAAAACACGGAAGAGGCAAATCGACAAAAAACGATTTTCCCCCTTATATGAAATCATTTCCTCGATTTGCCAAAAGCGCGCACGGCAAAGCCGTGCGCGCCCATTTTTTTGTCCGGTCGTCCTGTCACTTTATCCTGCGGTGGTGATAGTCATAGGCGTACTCATTGAGACGCTCCCCCTTCAAATTGTAGATGAACCCGTCTATCACCTTGCAACCCCATTCGGGGTTGTGGCGGGGAAGTTCTTCAAGAATGTCCTCGTCGGTCGCCCCGCCGTCTTCCACGAGCTCCAGATCCTCGATGCGGACAGAGGCGCTTGCGTCGTCGGCAAGCGTTTCCGGATCCTCGCGGTAAAAACAAAACGTTCCGTACCGTATCTCCGCGTTAAGGATATGCCCCTCGTCTCCCTTTTTAATGCCGTACCCCTCATATCCATCGTTTATGACTCTTACTCTATCGTATAATTTCATGCCTCTCCTCCTATTTTGCCCAGCCGCCAAAGGGTGTATTTTGATGCAATTTCCCGTTTGGATAAACCGTCCACCCGGTTTTAATCCAATAAACATGGCCTTCTTTTTCTCGTTTTCCGGGAAAAGCCAATAGGATATTTACTTTTTGTCCGTGATTGTCCAACGCATTTAAGAAATATTTCCCCTGCTTAAACTGTTCTTTTGCATTTGTTGCAATCATTTGATATACTTCTTTTGCGTCTTCCTCCGAATACCCCATGCTGTACATTAAACCACGCTTTTTTACAAAAAGGTAGTCCGTGATTTTTCTCATCGGAAAATCCAATGTCGGCTCGGGAGGAGCCGTGGGGATCTGCTCGCACTTACAATAGGGGTGCGTGTAATCGGGCTTGTTGTCGTTCTTGAATACCGTCCTGTTCAGGGCGACGCACAGCGCGCAAGTGCGCGTATCGCTGTCGTCCGTCGCCTCTCCGTTGCAAACATCGATGTCTTTGGGACTGATGTTTTCCCGCCGCACCCATCCGTCGCCGTATTTGAGATAATCCGTTACTTTGCCGTAAAGGGCTTCCAAGTTTTTCATACTTTCCTCCTTGTTTTCATTATCGCACGAAAAAACAAGGAAACGGAAAGATATGACATGCTTTTTTGAAAAGCGGGAAACGGAGTGTTCCGTTTCCCGCCCGCATGGTTTGCGTTATGCTTCGCAGTTCTTCTTCAAGGTCTCGAGGCTCTCCGCGATCTCCGCGGGAAGTCTGTCGCCGAACTGCTTGAAATAGCCCGCGATCTCGTCCGCCTCGGCGCGCCACTTTTTCTTATCCACATAGAGGATGCTCTCGAGCGTCTCGCGGGAATAGTCGAGCCCCTCGAGGTCGATGTCCTCCGCGTAGGGGACGTAGCCGATCGCCGTCTCCCGCGCGCCGACATCCCCCGTGCAGCGCTTGAGGATCCATTCGAGGACGCGCATGTTGTCGCCGAACCCGGGCCACAAAAATTCGCCGTTCTCGTCCTGGCGGAACCAGTTGACGTTGAAGATCTTGGGCGGGTTTTTGATCTTTTTGCCCATCTCGATCCAGTGCCCGAAGTAGTCCGCCATGTGATAGCCCGCGAAGGGTTTCATCGCCATGGGGTCGTGACGGAGGACGCCCACCGCGCCCGTCGCCGCCGCCGTCGTCTCCGAACTCATGATGGCGCCCACGAACACGCCGTGGTCCCAATCGCGGGACTG
>CANREU010000016.1 GCA_947629725.1 uncultured Clostridia bacterium | reverse complement strand
AAGAACGTCCTCCAATACGACGACGTCATGAACCAGCAGCGCAAGATCATCTATGCGGAGCGCATGAAGGTCATCAAAGGGGAGAGCGTGCACGAACAGGTGCTCAAATACATCCCCGACTATGTGCGCGAGGTGGTCGCGGGGGCGGTGAACATCGAGCAGACCCCCGAGAAGTGGAACGCGGACGATCTGAACGCCGCCCTCGAGCAGCACCTCATTCCCGAGGGATCGGGCTACGTCACCCGCGAGAAACTCGACAAATGGGAGTATGAAACGGCGATCCGCAAGATCTCCGATAAGACGGCGAAGTGCTACGAGGAGAAGATCGCGCGCATCCGCGACGAAGCGCACATCGACTTCGGGCAGTTCGAGCGCTGGATGCTCCTCCGCAACGTGGACTCCAACTGGATCGACCACATCGACGCGATGGACCGTCTCCGCAAGAGCATCACCCTCCGCGCCTACGGGCAGATCGACCCCGTCATCGCCTATAAGCAGGAAGGCTTTGCGATGTTCGACGAGATGATCGAGCGCATTCAGGAACGCACGATCATGCACCTTCTGAAGGCGCAGCTCCGCGTGCAGCAGCAGCCCGTCCAGCGGATCATGCCGACCGTCGGACCCGCACGGCAGGCACAGCCCGCGGAGGCGGCGGCACAGCAGCCTCAACCTCAACCGCAACCGCAGCAGCCCGCTCTTCCCGACGAGCGCACGGCGGGCGCCGTCTCCGTAGCGGGAGGGCAGGTGCCCCGCGCGATCGACGTAAACTCCCTCCGCACGAGCGGATCGGAGAAGTTCAACCCCGCCACCATGCACAAGAAGGCGAAGATCGGGCCCAACGATCCCTGCCCCTGCGGCAGCGGGCTCAAGTACAAGAAGTGCCACGGGAAGGTGTGAGAAAGGCCGCGCAAAGCGTGACGCAAAAGCGGGGTCTTGCCCGCGCAAAATGGGATAGCAAACAACGGTATGTTCAAAGCTGACGATTATAGACTGAAACTCAAATCCCTCGAGGATACCCTCGCCGAGGCAAAATACGCTCTCGACGTGGACAACCGCACCGCGCGCGTCGCCGAGCTCAAGAAGGAGCAGGAGGACCCCGAGGTTTGGCAGGACCTCGAGCGTTCCAAGAAGATCGCGCGGGAGATCGCCGCGTGCGAGAGCAAGATCGCGTCCTACGAAAAGGGGCGCAAGGCGCTCGACGACGCGAACGAGATCGTCGACCTCATCGAGGAGACGGAGGAAGAGGACCTTATTCCCGAGCTCGACAAGATGATCTCGGCGGCGGAAGAGGACATCGAGGAGATGCGCGTGCGGGCGCTCCTCCGCGGAAAGTACGACAGTTCCAACGCCCTCCTCTCCATCCATGCGGGGGCGGGCGGCACCGAGGCGTGCGACTGGGTCTCCATGCTCTACCGCATGTATTGCCGCTATGCAGAGCGCAGCGGGTATAAAGTGACGGAGATCGACCGTCTCGCGGGGGACTCCGCGGGGCTCAAATCGGTGGATTTCCGCGTGGAAGGGGAGAACGCCTATGGGTACCTCAAAGCGGAGATCGGCGTGCACCGCCTCGTCCGCATCTCTCCTTTCGACGCGAACAAGCGCCGCCAGACCTCCTTTGCCTCCCTCGAGGTGATGCCCGAGGTGGACGACGACAACGAGATCGAGATCAAAGACGAGGACATCCGCATCGACGTGTACCGCTCCTCGGGCGCGGGCGGGCAGAAGGTCAACAAGACGGAGACCGCCATCCGCATCACCCACTACCCGACGGGGATCGTCGTCACCTGCCAAAACGAAAGAAGCCAGCTCCAGAACAAGGAGATGGCGTTCAAATACCTGCGCGCCCGCCTTCTCGAAAAGCAGATCGAGGAGCGCATGGCTGCGGAGGCGGCCCTCAAGGGCGAGACCAAGAAGATCGAGTGGGGTTCGCAGATCCGCTCCTACGTCTTCTGCCCCTACACCCTCGTGAAGGACCACAGAACGGGGTATGAAAAGGGGGACGTGCAGGCGGTGATGGACGGCGATATTCAGGGCTTTATCGTCGACTATCTCAAAAAATCGTAAGCGGCAGCCCCTTTTCCGCCCGTTTTCACCTTATAGAAAAGCCATGAAAGAACCGATCATTTTGGGAATCGAATCTTCCTGTGACGAGACGGCTGCGGCAGTGGTCCGCGGCCGCACTCTTTTATCGGACGAGATCGCCTCATCCGCCTCCGTCCATGCGAAGTACGGCGGGGTCGTGCCCGAGATTGCCTCCCGTGCCCATGCGGACGCGGTGGACGACGTCGTCTCCCGTGCCCTCGCGGCGGCGGGGGTCGGAAAGGGGGAGCTCGACGCGGTCGCCGTCACCTATGGCGCGGGGCTCCTCGGGTCTCTCCTTGTTGGGCTCTCCTTCGCGAAGGGATTTGCCTACGGGCTGGGCGTCCCCCTCATCGGGGTCAACCACATCCGCGGGCACCTCGCGGCGGCGTACCTCGAGGACCCGACCCTCGAGCCGCCCTTCGTGACCCTTCTCGCAAGCGGCGGGCACACGGCGATCCTCTACGCCCCCGGCGAGGGGACTTTCGAGGTGCTCGGCGGCACTTTGGACGATGCGGCGGGGGAGGCGTTCGACAAGGTCGCCCGCGTCCTCGGGCTGCCCTACCCGGGCGGTCCCCGCGTGGAGGAGCTCGCGCGGCAGGGGCGCCCCTCCGTCCCCATGCCCAAGATGCTCAAAGGGATCGGCGGCTACGATTTTTCTTACAGCGGACTCAAGACTTATATCGTCAACTATGCCCACACGATGGAACAGCGGGGGGAAGCGTGGAGCCGCGCCGACCTCGCCTGCTCCTTCCAGCACGCCGCGCTCGACATCCTCGCCGAAAAGGCGGTGGAAGCGGCGCGTGAAAAGGGGTGCGGCACGGTGACGGCGGGGGGAGGCGTCATCGCCAACGGGTACCTGCGCGAACTTCTCGCCGCCCGCTGCGCGGAAGCGGGGCTTCGCCTCGTCCTCCCCGCAAAGAAGCGGTGTACCGACAACGGCGCCATGATCGCCGCCGAGGGGCTCCTGAAATATAAAAGAGGGGAGTTTTCCCCCCTCTCCCTGAACGCACAGGCGAGCATCCCGCTCCGATAAAAAGATCCTCCCGAACGGGAGGATCTTTTCAGAGATTGAATTTGGTGCGGTGTTCCTTGCGGTATTCGCTCGGGGTGAGCCCGCATTCCTTTTTGAAGGTGCGGATGAAGTGGCTGAGGCTCTCGTAGCCGAGGAGCGCGGAGATCTCGAGGATCTGCATATCCGAGCCCCGCAAAAATTCTTTGGCGCAGTCCATCTTCGTCCGCGTGACGTATTCGATGATCGTCCGCCCCGTGAGGCTCTTGAAGAGGGGGGCGAGGCGGGAGTAGCTATACGGCGTGAGCGCCGCGAGCTCCTTCACGTCGGTGGTCTTGAGGTAGGGGTCGTTGAGGACGCCGAGGAAATCGGTGAGCCATTCGGGCATATTTTGGGTGACGGGGTAGAACTGCTCGATCATGCCGCCGAGGATCTGGTGGAGGAGGAGTTTGAGCTGGAAGATCTTGTCCTCGTGGGCGATCTTCTGCGAACTCAAGGTGAGGGCGCAGTTCACCGTCTTTTTGAGCCCCGTCTCCGAGAGGAGGAAGAAGAGGGGATCTTCGCGGGAGAGAATCTCTTTCAGGAGGGAACCGTCCTCGCGGAACCCGAGGAAGAACTTCTCCGCATAGTCGGCGCGGATGAGGATGTTGAGAGATTGGCAGGGCTCGCCCTCGATGGTGACGGTGCAGTGGCGGTCGCCCGGGCGGACGACGTAAACTTCGCCCACCGACATGCGGAAGGTCGTCCCGTTGATCTTATTGAGAAGCGCGCCGTTCGTCACGAGCATGACGTTCCAATGGTCGTGACTGTGCTCGAAAGGATAGCTGTAATTGAGCCACTTGAAGCCTACCTCGTCCTCGGGGTAGCTGCTGTGGTCTGTATATTTACACACTTTATCCGTATATTCGTTCCGCTCTTCCATCTTCGATCCTCCATTCGCCTTAATTATAGTGTAATCTTTTTGATTTGTCAAGGGATTGAGGCAAAAAAGTTCACTATAAGAATTTTTTCCATAACTAAAAACAATGAAAAGAATATACAAAAAAAGGCTTGCAAAACGGGAGAAAAGGTGTTAAGATAGGGTCCGCTTTGCCGCCGCATACATAAAAAAGGGGAGACCGCGCAAACTCACTCGTGCGTACATAGGAGGTGGGTTTATGTTGAGCAAAGTGACGATCTGCGGCGTGGACACTGCGGGGCTTCCCAAACTTACGGCGAAGGAAAACGACGAGCTGATGCGCGCCCTCAAGGCGGGGGATATGGCCGCGCGGGAGAAGTTCATCATCGGCAATATGCGCCTCGTTCTCTCCCTCGTGAAGCGCTTTTGGGCGAAGAATGCGGGTGCGGACGACGTGTTTCAGGCGGGCTGCGTGGGGCTCATCAAGGCGATCGACAACTTCGATCTCAAATTCAACGTGAAGTTTTCGACCTACGCCGTCCCCATGATCCTCGGCGAGATCAAGCGGTACCTCCGCGACGGGAACAGTTTGCGGGTCTCCCGCTCCATCCGCGACACCGCCTACCGCATCCTCAAAGTGCGGGAGGGGCTCGAGGAGAGGGACGAGGAGGCGACGATCGGCCGGATCGCCGAGGAGATGCAGGTGAAAGAGAGGGAAGTGGTGTACGCGCTCGACGCGATCTCCGACCCCATCTCCCTCTACGAGCCCGTCTACAACAAGTCGGGGGACGCCCTCGAACTCATGGACCAGATCTACGACGAGAAGCAGAGCGAGGAGAATTGGGCGGAGAAGGTCGCCCTCCGCGAGGCGATGGAGCGGCTCACCGAGCGGGAACGCAAGATCTTGCAGCTCCGCTACTACGAGGGCAAGACGCAGACGGAGATCTCGGCGGAGGTCGGCATCTCGCAGGCGCAGGTCTCCCGCCTCGAGAAGAACGCGCTCGGCAGCATCCGGAAAGAGATCTCGTAAAATAGCAATCTTTTTTCCGCCCGCGCATACAATGAAAGCGTGGACACGAGTTTTCAGGAACTGAAAAAGAAGGAAGCGGTGAATCTCTGCGACGGCAAGCGGCTCGGGAAGGTGTGCGACGTCGTGTTCTCCTATCCCGAGGGGCGGCTGCTCGGCATCGTCGTCCCCGGAGGGAAGGGACTGCGGTGGGGGAAGGCGGACCTCTTCATCGAACTCAAAAACGTTACAAAGATCGGCGTGGACGTCGTGCTCGTCGAGATCCGCTCCGCATTAAAGCCCGAAAAGAAAGCGCGCGGGAAGTGGGATCCTCCGCCTCCCGAGCCCGTCCCGCCCCCGCGGGCGGATAGAAGGGACTACGGGGAATACGAATAAAAAAATCGGCTTGAAGGGAAATTCAAGCCGATATTTTTATGTTTGCGAAGTACTATGTCAGACATAAACACGCAATAAAACGTAATTTTGTCAAATTTTCAATCTTTTATGTAGTCCGCTTGGATAGCAATCACACATCCTGCCGTCGGGCAAAAATCCCGTATCCGAGCACTTTGCGCAGGCGTAGCGGGGGAGGAGGTCCTCCTCGGTGAGGCGGAGCCGCGCGAGCGCTTCCGTCCGCGCCCTGCGGGCCTCGGCAAGTTTTTCTTCGATCTTTCCGCGCGCCGCGGGGGAGAACACTTCCGCCTTCGCGAGCTCGATCTCGCCCTTCCGCACGGCGCTCTCCGCCGCCCTGTATGCCTCGTCCTTTTGCGCCTCCCTGTTCGCGCGCTCCGCCTTTGCCGCGGCGCGGTCGCGGAGGGCGGCGTAGTAACGTTCCCGCTCGCTCCGCTCATCGGCGGCGATCGCCGCCTCGCTGCGGTATTTGTTCTCCGCGGGGGCGCTCCGTTCGGGGATCTCTTCGGGGGTATAGGCGCCCGCCCTCTTCCATTCGGAGAGAAGTTTGTTCATATAGGGGAGGGCCGCCGCCGCGTTCGCGCTGCGCTTCGCCGCCTCGAGGATCATCGCCTCGGAGAAGTTCCAGCTCTTCCATGCGGCGATCATGTCGAGGGCGGACTGCGTCTTGCGGAGAACGCCGCAGTGCGATTGGATCTTCTGCAAAAGCCGAAGGTCGCCGTCCTGCTCCGCGCAGTAGGCACGCACGCCGCCTTCGTCGACGATCCCCTCCGCATAGAGGCGGTCGATGAGGGCGTCGAGTTCGGGGAACCCGTAGCCAAGCTTGAGGGCGAGCCCCGCGAGAAGGGTGAGGCTCTCGGCGTCGTAGCCGCGTTCGAGCCATTTTTCCGCGTAATCCTCGCTGTAGGGGCGGGGATTTTGCACCTTTACGCCCAAGCGCTTGGCGACTTTATACACGACGGAGGTGCGCTCCTCCCGCCGCGCGAGGTATTCGCGCGCATCCGCCTCGGTGAAGATCTCCCGCTTTCGGAGCTCCCCGACGAGGGAGTCGAGCGTGGAGAGGGAGCCGTGCTTTATGGCCTCCGCGCAGGCGTAGACTGCGCCCGTCTCCATGCCCGCGCCCGCCCACTTGGCGAAGAGGTCGTAATCGGCCTCCTGCGGCTTGCGGTAGACGCCGAGCAGGGTGAAAATTTTCCCGATCTCCCGCTCGTGCGAGTTGAAGTCGGCGAGCTCCTTTTCCACCTGTTCGTAGGTGAATTTCTGCTCGCGGCAGAGCTTTGCCGCCTTGTTGAGGATGTGGTTCGCCGTGAGTTTTTCGCCGTCCTTTTTCACGCAGTATTCGGAGACGAGGAGAAACGCCTGCGGCTCCATCTGGTTGTTTTCGAGGAATTCGAGGACGCGCTGCATCTCGTAGGGGCGGAGGTCTCTCCCTGCCTTTTGGAGCTGTTTGTAGAGCTCGCGGTTGAATTCGGCGTATTTTTCGGGGCGGATGGGCTTGGGTTTTCCCACGGCGGAACTTACGGGGAGGTATTCCACATAGAGGGGATCGCGGGAGAGGACGTGCACGAGGTCGCACTCTTCCCAAAAGGAGAAGATCTCCTTGAGACGGTCGAGAGAGAGACCGAGGAGTTTTGCCGCGCTCGCCGCATCGAACTCCCCGCTGCATTGGCAGAGATAGAGCCCGTAGAGGTAGGCGCGCACCGCGTCGCCGTCGGCGTGGGGGAGGTACTTCGTGATGAAGGGGTTCTCCACGCTCGTGAAGGCAGCGGAAGTAAATTCTTTGGAAAAGGTGCTGAAAGACATTCTTTCCTCCGAGGAACGCTTGCTTTTTTCGTTTGCACGTTGTATAATAGTATAGCACGGCCGACGGAAAAAGCAAGTCTTTTCGGGCCGTCGGTCGAAAATCGGCAAGGAACGGAGTGAGATGGCATGGTAAACACGATTTTGACGCCCGTCACGCTTTGGAAGGATTTCGATACGGATCTTCCCCTCGAAGAGGCGGTCGTCTCCGAACGGGAGACGGAAAACGCCGTCATCCGCGAGGTGGCGTTCTCGGGCAGAAAAACGGATTCGGGGGAGCGGGTGCGCATCTGCGCCACGTACACGACCCCGAAGGGCGCGGAGAAGTTCCCCGCGATCATGGTCCTCTTCGAGGCGGGCCTTCCCTTCGACGAGGCGTTCGTGGAGCGCTTTGTCGCACAGGGCTACGCCGTGCTCTGCGCGGACTACTGCGGGGAAGGGGAGATGCGCAAGCACACCGTGTATCCCGCGGAGATCGACTATGCGAACTACCTCCGCGCGGGCAGAAAGATGCTCTATGCCGAACCCAGCGCCAAAGAGACGAGCTGGTATGAATGGGCCGCCGTAGCGCGGTATGCGGCGCGCTATCTGAAGGAGCGCCGCGGGGTGACGAAGATCGGCGCCATAGGGCTCCGCACGGGCGGAGAGGTGCTCTTCAAGATCGCGCCCTACGCGCCCATCGACTGCATGGTGAGCGTCTGCGCGGCGGGCTGGCTCGCCTACCGCGGCATGGATAAGTTTTCAGACGGGCAGCAGCGGGTGTTCGACGAGGAGAGGCACCGCTTCATCGCGGGGATCGACTCGCAGAGCTACGCGCCCCACGTGAAGTGTCCCGTCCTCCTCATCTCCGCCGTCAACGATAAAAAGTACGACTACGACCGCGTCTACGATACCTTCCGCCAGATCAACCCTGCCGTGGAGAAGGCGATCCTCTTCTCGGCGCACGGGAACGGGCTCATCGGCTCCCACTCTCTCGTCGACATCGACCTCTTCTTCGATAAATATTTGAAGGAGCGCTCCGTGTTCGTCTGCAAGCCTGCCTCCATTGCGGCGGACGAGGACGAAAACGGCAACCTCGTCGTGCGGGGGGAATACGATCCCAACGGCGAGATCACGGAGTACGGCGTCTTCTACACCGAGCGCGCCACCTCGGGCAAGACGAGGGACTGGACGCGCGTCCTCGGCTCGGTCGAGAACCTCAAAGAGAACACGGGGACCATCCCGTTGAGCGTCTACCACGGCACCGACCGCGCCCTCGCCTACACCTTCGTGCACTATTCCAACGGATTTTCCGTCACCTCCAAGATCCAGGAGATCCAGATC
This sequence comes from uncultured Clostridia bacterium, assembly GCA_947629725.1. Classification (GTDB taxonomy): domain Bacteria; phylum Bacillota; class Clostridia; order Christensenellales; family Borkfalkiaceae; genus Gallimonas. The sequence goes on along the minus strand of CANREU010000016.1, from coordinate 8,420 downwards.
AGGAAACACTATGCGAACAGCAGGCTGAAGAGCCGCGTGATCTATTCCCGCGAGGACGGGCTCAACGGTTTTGCTGGCTTCCGCGGGCGCGCCGCCTCCATGGCGGACTGCTTCGTGAGCGGCTCGAGCTCCGCCGTCCGCGTCGAGGCGGGCTACGGCGGGATCAAGGGGGTCACCGCCGATTCGGGGCTCGTCTCCTACCGCGTGGGCGAGCCCGGCTACGAACCCCCCGAAGGCGCCTCCTTCCACTTCGACGCCTATGCGCCCGAGGACGTCTCCCTCAAAGTGCTCTTCTATAAGGACGAGGGGGAGAACATCGGCTATTCGGCGACGGTGCAGATCGAGGGGGGCGGCAAGTGGAAGAGCTTCGTGCTCGACGCGAACGATTTCAAGACGGAGACAGGCATCCCCATGCGGGAGTATGAGGGGGCGGTCTCCGTGGTGTTCCTCGCGGAAAAGAAGTTTATTCTCACCAACGTGCTTTGGATCTGAGGAGGAGAGATGGAACGTCCCGCAATGCTGAATGAGAGAAAGACGGAGAGCAGGGGGGAGACGGTCGCCCTCGCGGCGGTCCTTCTTGCCGTGTGCCTCTTTTTGTTCCTCAACGCATGGTTCTACTCCCGCTTTTTCGTGATGAAGGTGAACGGCGGCTCGATGGACGATACCTTCTACGGCGGCGTGGAGGTCGCCCCGCAAGTATATGAGGGGGGAGACATCGTGTATGCGGACAGCCGTGCGGAGGCGAAGCGGGGGGACGTCGTCATCGTCGATGTGCGGCGCTATCCGACCTATGCGGGTCTCGAGCGGATCATCAAGCGGCTCATCGCCATAGAGGGGGACGAACTCTATTGCGAGCAGCACGTTCTCTACCTCAAAAAGGCGGGAGAGGCGGACTTTGCTCCCCTCGAAGAGGACTACGTCAACTATCCCACGCCCGACTTCGGGCTTGTGCATGTGGGGGAGGGGGAGATCTACGTCGCGGGAGACCACCGCACCGACAGCAAGGACTCCCGCGACCCCGACGTGGGGTGCCTCAAAGAGGAGGACATCCTCGCGGTCGTGCCCGACTGGGCGATCGCCGCAAAGGACGCGACGACCAAGTGGGAGGGCTTCCGTGAGGCGATCTCGGATGGGCTTGCGGGGATCCGCAATTGGTTTGCTTCGGGTTTTTCTTCATAGATCACATTGTCACGGGACAAAAAAGGAGACGGATATGGCGATCAAATTGACTGCAGACAGCACTTGCGACCTCGGAGAATACGGCAAGGAGAGGGGCGTGGAGATCATGCCGCTCACCGTGATCTTGGGGGAGGAGAGCTACGCCGACGGGGTGGACATCGTCCCGCAGGACATCTTCGGCTACTACGACAGGACGAAGAAGCTCCCCAAGACGGCGGCGCCGAGCATCGGCGACTATGAGGAATTTTTCGCGCGCCTCACGGAGAGCGGGGACGAGGTGATCCACTTCAACATCTCTTCCAAGTCCTCTTCCGCCTATTCCTATGCGGCGGAGGCGGCGAAGAGCTTCGGCGGCAGGGTGCGCGTTATCGACAGCAAGGCGCTCTCGAGCGGGCAGGGGCTTCTCGTGATGAAGGCCTCCGACCTTCTCCGCGAGGGGAAGGGGGCGGACGAGATCGAGGAGACGGTGAACGCTCTCCGCGGCAAGGTGAACACCTCCTTCATTCCCGACAGGCTCGACTACCTCTTCAAGGGCGGGCGGTGCTCGCGCATGCAGATGTACGGCGCGAACCTTCTCAAGATCCATCCCCTCATCGAGATGGAGGACGGGCAGCTCGTCGCGGGGACGAAATACCGCGGGAGCATGGAGAAGTGCGTGCAGAGCTATGTGCGCGACCTCGCCGCGAAGTACCCCTCCTACGACGACACCCGCTGTTTCATCACCCACAGCACGGCGGATCCCGCGCTCGTGGAATTTGCGAAGGAGCAGGTAAAAGAGCGCTTCTCCTTCAAGGAAGTGCTCGAGACGGTCGCGGGGGCGGTCATCACGGGCCACTGCGGCAGAAATACCCTCGGCGTGCTTTTCATCGCGCGCTGAAAGATAAGGGAGACGATATGGTCAAACTCTATTCCGACGCCGACTTCTGGGCGGCGTACCGCCAAAAACGCAGGCTGCTTTGGGGATTCCTCGCGGCGACCTTCGTCTATGTCCTCGGGCTCGCGGGCTTTGTCACCTTCTATGTGCTCCTTCCCTATGCGGACCCGCGGGGGACGTGGATCATCGTTGCGACGAGCGTTCTCACCGCCCTCTACATGTTCTTCTCCTTCCCCTATATGGGGATCAGCTACAAGCGCTCCCGCGCCTACTGCAAGATGCTCCGCTTCCTCTCGGTGGGGCTCAAGGAGTATTCCGTGCTCCCCTACAAGGAGGTGGACGACTGGACCACCCGTGACGGCGTGGACGTGAACGTCGCCGTCTTCGAGGTGAGAAACGCCAAGCGGGATGAACTCATGACGCGGCAGATCTACATCGACGGCGAAAAGGACTTCCCGCCCTTCAAGGAGGGGCAGTTCGTGCGGCTCGTCACGCAGGGGAACCTCCTCGTGGAATACGAGCTCCTCGAAGAGCCCTCCGGAAAAGAGGGGGACTGAAAACAGGCAACAACGACCGCGGGGAAGGAGGGGCCCGCCCCGTATCCATCCGCGGTTTCAAAAAGGAAAGAAGCAGAAAGGAAAGGCAAGATATGGAAAGAAAGGAAATTCCCGAACGGTATCGCTGGAAGGTGAGCGACGTATTTGAGAGCGACGAAGCGTGGGAGGCGGCGTTTGCCGCCCTCGAGAAAAAGGCGGATTTTTCGCGTTTCCGCGGCACTTTGAAGGACGCAGACAGCATCCTCGCCTACTTTGAGGCGGACGCGGCGTTCGGCACGGCGGCGATGCGCGTCTACCTCTATGCCTACATGAAGCACGACGAGGACGTGCGCGACACGAAATACGGCTCTTATCTCGCGAAGATAAGCTCCCTCATCATGGCGACGGGGGCGGAGACGGCGTTCGTCACCCCCGAACTCACGGCGCTCCCCGAGGAGACCCTCTCGGCGCTCATCGCCGACCCCCATCTCAAAGACTACGACTATATACTCTCGCGCGTGCGCGCAAGTAAGAAATACACCCTCTCCGAGAGGGAGGAGACACTCCTCGCACAGGCGGGGGATGCGCTCGAGGTCTCGGGGGACGTGTTCGAGATGCTCGACAACGCCGAGCTCGACCTGCCCGAGATCGAATACGAGGGGGAGAAAGTCCGCCTCACCCACGGGCTCTACGGCATGATCATGAGCGGGCGCGACCGCGAAAAGAGGAAGGAGGCGTATGAACTCTACTACGCCGCCTACCGCAAGATCTTGAACACGCTCGCGACCGCCTACTACGGCAACGTGAAGAGGGACATCTTCTACAAGAACGCCCGCGGCTACAAGAGCTGCCTCGACATGGCGCTCTTCGAGGAGGACGTCGACGAGAGCGTATATAAACGGCTCGTGCGCTGCGTCGACGAGGCGACCCCTCTCATGCACCGTTACATGCGTCTCCGCAAGAAGGAGCTCGGGCTGGACGAGATGCGCATGTACGACCTCCATCCCTCGATGGTGGAGGCGGCCGATCTCCGTCTCGAATACGACGAGGCGTTCGAGCTCGTAAAGAAGGGGCTCGCCCCCCTCGGCGAGGAGTACCTCTCGGTGTTCTCCGCCGCAAAGGACGCGGGCTGGATCGACGTGTACGAATCGGACGGCAAGCGCAACGGCGCCTATGCCATCGGCGTGTTCGGCTGCCATCCCTTCGTCATGCTCAACTATCAGAAGACGACCTCCGAGATCTTCACGATCGCCCACGAGATGGGGCACGCCATGCACTCCCACTATTCGCTCACAAGCTGCCCCTTCCCGAAGGCGGAGTATAAGATCTTCGTCGCGGAAGTGGCGAGCACCGTAAACGAAGTGCTCCTCCTCAAATACCTCTTGCACACGACGGACGACAAGAACCTCAAAAAGTACCTTCTCAACTACTTTATGGACATGATCCGCACGACCCTCTTCCGCCAGACACAGTTCGCGGAATTCGAGGAGCGCGCGCACGAGATGGCGGAGGGAGGGGAGCCCCTCAACAAGGATAACCTCTCCGCGCTCTATCTCGAACTCAACAAGAAGTATTACGGCGACGCCGTCGTCCACGACGACAACATCGCCTTCGAGTGGGCGCGGGTGCCGCACTTCTACCGCTCCTTCTATGTGTATAAATATGCGACGGGCATCACCTCCGCGATCTGTATCGCCAACCGCATCCTGAAAGAGGGGGAGCCCGCCGTGAAGAACTATCTTGCATTCTTGAAGAGCGGCTCTTCGACCGATCCCGTCTCCCTTTTGAAGCTCGCGGGGGCGGACCTTACGACGGACGCGCCCTTCCGCGCCGCAATGGCGGAGTTCGAGGGGGCGCTCGACGAATTCAGCGCGCTCGGCTGACCGGGGACGCACAAAGGAGAAAGGTATGGCAAACAATCAGATGCCTCACAACCTCGACGCGGAGGCCGCCCTCCTCGGGTGTATCCTCATCGACGGCGACGTACAGGCGGATATTTTGGAGGCCCTCCGCGAGGACGACTTCTATCAGGAGTCCCACCGCGAGATCCTCCGCGCAATGAAGGCGGTGTTCGGGAAGCGCAAGCCCATCGACCTCGTCACCCTCACCGACGAGCTCGACCGCGACGGGTCTCTCTCCCGTGCGGGCGGCCTGCAATACATCACCGACCTCTCCCAGCTCGCCCCCTCGGCGGCGAACTATAAACAGTATTTCGACATCGTGCGGCGGGACAGCGTGAACCGCTCTCTCATCCGCGCCGCGCGGGACGTGATCGACAACAGCATGAAGAGCGCGGACGGGGAGGCGTCGGTCGCCTTCGCGGAGAAGTGTATCTACGACATCTCCAAGCGGGAGGAGAGCGCCGCCCTCACGGGGCTCTCGGACGGGACCGTCATTCAGGACGTCCTCCGCAAATTCGAGGAGATACAAGCGGACCCCAACTCCCTCCGCGGGGTGGAGACGGGTTTCACCCGCCTCGACCAAGTGACGAACGGGCTGCAAAAGTCCGACCTCATCGTCCTCGCCGCCCGCCCCGGCGCGGGCAAGACGTCGTTCGCGATGAACATCGTCGAGCACGCCTGCCTCCAAAAGGGGAAGACGGCGGCGGTCTTCTCCCTCGAAATGCCCCGCGTGCAGATCGTACAGAGGCTCCTCTGTTCCTACGCCGCCGTGAGCATGGAGAAGGCGCTCGCCGGAAAACTCAACCAAAAGGAGTGGAAGAATCTCATGCTCGCGAGCGATAAGCTGCAAAAGAGCAAGATCTTCATCGACGACTCTTCCCGCATCACCCCCGCGCAGATCCTCTCCAAGTGCCGCCGTCTCACGGCGACGGAGGGCAGGCTCGATCTCGTGATGATCGACTATATCCAGCTCATGGGAGGGGAGGAGACCTCCCGCGGCGGGGAACTCAACCGCACGCAGGAGATCGGCGCCATCACGCGCGACCTCAAGATCATGGCAAAGGAGCTCGATGTGCCCGTCATCGCCCTCTCCCAGCTCCGCCGTATCCAGACGAAGGAGCCCCAGCTCTCCGACCTCCGCGAATCGGGCGCGATCGAGCAGGACGCGGACATCGTCATGTTCATCAACCGCTCCGACCAGAACGTCACGCAGGAGGACATCAGCAAGGGGAACGTCGTGAAGGGGGCGGCGGAACTCAACATCGCCAAGCACAGAAACGGCGCGCAGGCGCGTATCCGCCTCCGCTTCATCGGCGAGCAGACCAAGTTCGTCGACGAGGAGGACGTCGGCATGGAGCCCCCGCCGCAGCCCTACGAAAAACCGCAGCAGAAGAACTGGGACAATCCCACGGCGGAGGAATCCTTCCCGCCGCAGGGAGATACCGACCTTCCCTTCGAATGATATGACGACCGAAGTTCTCGGCATAAGCGAAGAGAGCCTCTGCAAGGCGAAGAAGTACATCGAAGAGGGGGAGGCCGTCGCCTTCCATACGGAGACGGTGTACGGCTTGGGCGCGAACGCCTTTTCGGACGAAGCCGTGCGGAAGATCTTCGCCCTCAAGGGACGCCCCGCCGACAACCCTCTCATCGCGCACGTCCACGCGGATTACGACCTTTCCCGTCTCATAGACGGCGAGCCGCCCTACGCCGCCGCTCTCCGCGCCGCATTTCTCCCGGGGCCGCTCACAATGGTGTACCCCTCAAAGGGCAAGGTCTCGAAGTACGTCTCCTGCGGGCTCGATACCCTTGCCGTGCGGGTGCCGTCCTCTCCCGCGGCGCAGGCGTTTTTGCGGGCGGCGGACCTCCCGGTCGCCGCGCCGAGCGCCAACCTCTCCAAGCACGTCTCGCCCGTCACCGCGCGGCACGTCCTCGACGACTTCGGGGGCAAGATCCCGCTCATTTTAGACGGAGGGAACTGTTCGGGCGGCATCGAGAGCACTGTTTTGGACTGCACGGGAGAAGTCCCGCAAATTTTGCGGGAGGGCCTCGTGACGCGAGAGATGATCGCCGCCGTCGCGGGGGATTGCGGGGTGTACGTCCCGCAGGAAGGGGAGAGGCCGAAGAGCCCCGGGATGGCGTATAAACACTACTCGCCCTGCTGCAGAACGGCATGGGCGAAGAGCGCGGAGGAAGCGCTTCAAATCTACAAAAATGAGGACATGGGGTGCGGAAAACCGCTCATCCTGTGCGAGAGCGGCGTCATTCCGAAGCTCTTCGGTGCACGCGCGCTCGACCTCGGAGATACGGGCGAAGAGATGGCGCGGCGGCTGTATGCGCTCCTTCGCGAGGGGGAAAGAAAGGCGACCCTTCTCATCGGCGTCGAGCCGAAGGAAAAGGGGGGCGTGATGGCGGGAGTGATGAACAGAATGCTCCGCGCCTTCGGAGGGGATCATGAAACATAGGAAGATCGTGTTCGTCTGCACGGGCAACACCTGCCGTTCTCCGATGGCGGAGGCGGCGCTCCGTCACGAACTCAAAAAGCGCAAGATCCGCTGGTACCGCGTCGCCTCGGCGGGGCTCTCCCCGAAGGAGGGCGCCCCCATGACGCCCTTTGCCGCGCAGGCGCTCGACGAGGCGAAGATTGCCCGCAAGAAGGAGTTTTCCGCCCGTCCCCTCACCGAAAAGGAGGTGAAGGAAGCGCACGCCGTCGTCTGCATGACGGAGTCCCAGCGGCGGCTGCTCGCCAAATATCCCAACGTGACGAGCTTCTTCGCCCTCTGCGGCAAGGAGATCCCCGACCCCTACGGGCAGGACATCGACGTGTACCGCGCGACCTTGCGCGCCATCCGCGAGTGCCTGCCCCGCGTGATACAGATCTGCTGCCCTCCCGTCGAGGAGAGCGGCGGTAACGAACCGAAAGGAGAATGACTATGAAGATCGCTGTTGCCTGCGACCACGGCGGGCTCGCCCTCAAAAACGCCGTCGCCGCCCATCTTCTCAAAGAGGGGTACGAAATCAAGGACTTCGGGACGATGTCTTCCGATTCCTGCGACTATCCCGACTTTGCGCTTGCCGCCGCGGAGGCGGTGAAAAGAGGGGAGTGCGAGAGGGGGATCTTCGTCTGCACGACGGGGATCGGGATCTCCATCGCCGCCAATAAGGTGCCCGGGATCCGCTGCGCCCTCTGCACGGACGCGACCTGCGCCCGCCTCACCCGCGAACACAACGACGCGAACGTCCTCGCCCTCGGCGGCGGGATCGTCGGCTTGAACCTCGCCCTCGACATCGTGGATACCTTCCTCGCCACGGCGTTTTCGGGGCTCGAAAAGCATCAGAGAAGGATCGACAAGATCTCCGCGATCGAGCGCAAATATCTCAAGTAGACGCAATTTTTCACTGCGGAGGAAAACGCTATGCACAACAAGGCGTTACGCGATAAGGTCGTCGAGTCGCTCACCTCGATCTTCCCCATTGCGGCGATCATCGTCATCCTCGGGTTCACGGTCACCCCGCTCGACTCGGACGTGTTCGTCCTCTTTTCCGTGGGCGTCGTGCTCCTCATCTTCGGGATGGGGTGTTTTACGCTGGGCGCGGATATGTCGATGCTCGTCATCGGCGAGAAGATCGGCTCTTCCATGACGAAATCGCGCAAGATCTGGCTCATCGCCCTCCTTTCCCTCGTCATCGGGATCATCGTCACCATCGCCGAGCCCGACCTCATGATCCTCGCGCAGCAAGTTCCCGCCATCGCCGAAAAGACCGTTCTCGGCAAATGGCTCCTCGTTCTCACCGTGGCGGCGGGGGTGGGGATCTTCCTCATGATCGCCATGCTCCGCATCGTGTTCCACATCCGCCTCTCCATTCTCCTCATCGTCTTTTACGTCGGGGCGTTTATTGCGAGCATCTTCGTCTCGCCCTCGTTCTGGGCGG
>CANREU010000015.1 GCA_947629725.1 uncultured Clostridia bacterium | reverse complement strand
GCATCAACGCGGCGATGAAGGCGGCGGCTTCCAAGTCCTTCGGCTACACCGAAGAGCAGATCGTCTCCTCCGATGTCATCGGCATCACCTACGGCTCCCTCTTCGACGCGACCCAGACGATGGTCACCAAGATCGACGACGACACCTATCAGGTGCAGGTCGTTTCGTGGTACGACAACGAGAACAGCTACACCTCGCAGATGGTGCGCACGATCAAGTATTTCGCGACCCTGTAATTCCGAAAAACCGAAGAGGGCGGGAATTTTCCCGCTCTTTTTGTTTTTCGGGGGTACGCCTCCGTGAAGCTCCGCCGCGCCGCTCCTCTTCGTTTGCCCTCGCCCCCGACCGACCCCTTGCCTTCCCCTGCCTGCCCCCAACCACCCCCCTTGCCTTCTCCTTGAGGATGCCGAAGGCATGCCTTGCGCTGAAGGTGTCCCCGCAGGGGACGAATGAGGTGTTGCAAACTGTTCCTTCCTTATTTAGAAGTCAATAAAGGGCAAAATAAGGAATTGCCAATTACAAACACCTCATCACCGCCGTAAAGAACACGGCGGAGCTTCTCCTCAAGGAGAAGCCACGGGCGGTCGGCGAAGACCTGCCCCCTTTGAAGGTGCCGAAGGCATGCCTTGCGCTGGGCGGGTGTCACGGCATAGCCGTGACGAGTGGGGGTTGCCCGCGTTATGCCGGGGCCCCATAGGAGCAACCTCCTCATACCGAGCCCCGCAGGGGCGAGTGTATCTTGAAAGATTCACTCACTCCGCCTACGGCTCCGTTCGGAATGAGGAGGGAGAAAGCCCTCCCCCTACGTGAGGGGGAGGGGTAGGGGTGAGGGTCCGCCCACGATATTGCAAATTGCCCCTCATCCGTCCTCTGCGAGGACACCTTCAGCACAAGGCATGCCTTTCGGCACCCCCGAGGGGGGAAGGCTTTCGCCCCCCCGCCAAAGGCAGGGGGGCGCTTTTTTGTGCACCCCGATTTACGCGTTTTCACCGCCTCCCTCGTTTGGGGGGCGTCGTCCTTTGTCTTGCCTCCCCCCGTATCCTTGAGGGGGGAGGGTGGGGGTGCCATGAGAAAACCTCTTCATATTTTAGATCAAAAGTGCACAATGGGGTGCGAAAATTCGGGAAGGGGTCGTAAAAACGCGCGCGTCCGCATACACATAGTCCGATGAGATTGTTTTCGGAGATCGCAAAGGCGCTCGGCGGGGAGGGGCTCTCCCTGCGCGTGCAATACACGGTGGTCGACGGCCGCGGCGGCTACTTCCAAAACGTGAAGCGGCTCTCCTCCTTTTCGGAGGAGGAGATCGTCTTTCTCGGCAAAAAGGGGTCGGTGAAGGTGTGCGGGCGGGGGCTGTCCCTCGGGAAATATTACGCGGGGGACGCCGCCGTGCTCGGCGACATCGTCTCCGTGGAGCGGGTGGAAGAATGGCGGGAAGAAGGGAATACTATATCGAGGGGTTGAGCGTCTTCCGCGCGGCGGATAAGCTCGCGGCGGCGGGGATCCCCGTGCTTTCCGCCCGCAGAGACGGAAAAAAAGGGCTGTATTTGCAAGTAGACGCCAAACACGGCAAAAAAGTTTTTGCAATTTTGCGCGGTTCGTGTTATAATGTAAAAAAGACGGCGCCGCGCGGGCTCTCTTTGCTCGCGTCCTTTTGGAAAAAACGGGCGGGGCTCTTCTTCGGCGCTCTCCTCTTTCTCGCCGCCGCGGCGTTTTTGCAGACCCGCGTGCTCGCCGTCCGCGTGACGGGGAGCGGGGCATACCTCGGGGCGCAGGTGGAGGAGATCCTCGCGCGCGAGGGGGTGAGGCGTTTTTCGGCGCCTCCCTCGGAATACGCGCCCTTGCGCGCCGCCGTGCTCGCCCTTCCCCGCGTGAGTTTCTGTTCCTTCCGCAAGGAGGGAGGGGTGCTCACGGTGGACGTGGAGGTCGCGGAGGAGCCCGTCCCCTTAAAAAGAGAACTTCTCGCCCCCGCAACGGGGACCGTCGAGGAGCTCGTGGTCGTCCGCGGCACCCCCCTCGTCTCGGTGGGGGACGAAGTCCGCGCGGGGGAGACGGTCGTTGCGGGCTATCTTCTCATCGGCGGGGAGAAGCGGGAGGCGGCCGTCATCGCGCAGGTGCGCGTAAAATATCCGTTCGCCGCGGAATACGAGGCGGACGAGGCGGGGGCGCTCGCGCAGGCGGCGCTCGACTTCGGCGAGATCGAAGGAGTACATACGACAAAAACGGAGAGAGGCTATCTTGTCGCGGGGACGGCGCATGCCGCCGCGGCGGTCAATCTCGGTTGAGGAGGAACTTACGGCAACTTCATGCACCGTAGACGCGGAAACGCTCGAAAACCTGCAAAAGGTGCTCGGCGCGTTCGACGAAAATCTCACGGCCGTCTCGCGCGAGCTCGGTCTCTTTTCCCATGTCGAGGGGACGAAGATCGTCCTCGAGGGGGAGGAGGCGGAAGCGGGCGCGCGGGTGCTCGGATCCCTCCTTTCCATCGTGCGCGCGGGGGAGAGCGTCGATAAGGGCAACCTCCTCTACTGCATCGCCCTTGCCCGCGAGGGGCAGGCATACGACCTCGGCGAGGTGATGGAGGGGGTGGTCGTCGTCACCTCCCGCGGAAAACCCGTAAAGTGCAAGACGGTCGGGCAGAAGAAGTATGCGGAGGCGATCAAGTCGCACACCATCACTTTCGGCGTGGGGCCCGCGGGCACGGGGAAGACCTACCTTGCGGTGTGTCTCGCCGTCGCCGCATTCAAGGCGAAAGAGGTGGAGAAGATCATCCTCACCCGCCCCGCGGTGGAGGCGGGGGAGAAGCTCGGCTTCCTCCCGGGGGACTTGCAGACCAAAGTCGACCCCTATCTCCGCCCCCTCTACGACGCCTTGCAGGAGACCTTCGGGTTTGAGACCTACCAAAAACTCATGGAGAAGGGGAGCATCGAGGTCGCCCCTCTCGCCTATATGCGCGGCAGGACGCTCTCGGACGCCTTCGTCATTTTAGACGAGGCGCAGAACGCCACCCGCGAGCAGATGAAGATGTTCCTCACCCGCCTCGGCGAGGGGAGCAGGATGGTCGTCACGGGGGACCTCACGCAGACCGACCTCCCCGAGGGGAAGACGAGCGGATTGAAGCAGGCCGTCTCCATCCTCAAGGGGGTGGAGGAGATCGCGGTGTGCACCCTCACGGAGAAGGACGTGGTGCGCCACCCGCTCGTGATGAAGATCGTCCGTGCCTATGAAAAGGAGTCGGAAATGGAGAAAAAACACAGGAAGGGGGAGAAAAAATGAACCGTAACGAAATGCTCGGCAAGAAATACGGGCGCAGGCTCGTCGGAAGCGCGTTCGTCTTTCTCGCTTGCTACGCGGTGATGCTCGCGATCGTGCTCCTCATGATCATCATCAACGACGTGCACGGCTGGATCGGCTTCATCGAACAGCACTACACGGGGCTCCTTTCCCTCATGGTGAGCCTCTTCTTCCTCTTTGCCATCGTCTATTTTTACTACTACTTCGAGGACCCCGAGGTGCTCGTGCACTTTAAGAGCGTCATCCTCATCTTCACCCTCCTCCTCTTCTGCACCATCCTCTGCTACGTGTTCGGCGAGTTCGTCCATCCCTACTCCCGCCCGTATGCCCTCTTCGCCATCCTCTTTCTGTTCCTCTTCGACAGGCGGCAGGCGGTGATCTTAAACTTCGTGTTCATCTTCGCGGTGTTCTCCATCGACCTCTTCACCAACAATTACGACGCGATGACCATCAACACCGAAGTGTACGCGACCCTCCTTTTAGGCTTTATCAGCGGCACCATCGCCGTGTTCGTGGCGGGGCAGATGAAGACCCGCCTCTCCCTCCTCCTCACGGGATTTGTGATCGCGGCGCCCTCCGTCGTGATCGTTCTCCTCTTCCAGATCCCGAGCGGGAACTACGACATCATCGACTACATCGTCTCGAGCGGCTTCCGCGTGCTCGGGTGCCTCGTGTCGTCCATCCTGTCCCTCGCGCTCATGCCCGTCTTCGAGCGCATGTTCAACCGCCTCACCATCTTCCGCCTGCGGGAACTCACGAGCACGTCCTCCCATCTTCTCAACAGATTGAAGACGGAGGCGCCCGGCACCTTCAACCACTCCCTCATCGTGGCGCAGCTCTGCGAGACGTGCGCCGTCGCCATCGGGGAGAACGCCGAGCTCGCCCGTGCCGCCGCCTACTATCACGACGTCGGCAAACTGAAGCAGCCCGACTGTTTCACCGAGAACCAGAGCGGCTACAACGTGCACGACGAGCTCACCCCCGAGCTCTCCGCCGACATCATCCGCTCCCACGCGAAGGACGGTTACGACCTCCTCGTCTCCGAGCACCTGCCGCAGATCATCGCGGACGTCGCCCGCGAGCACCACGGCACCATGCCCATCAAGTATTTTTACGACAAGGCGAACCGCCTCTCGGGCGGGGACGTGAACGTGAAGGACTACTCCTATCTCGGCCCCACCCCGCGCACGAAGATCGCCGCGATCGTGATGATCGCCGACAGTTCGGAGGCGGCCGTCCGCTCCCTTGCCGACCGCTCGCCGCAAAACGTGGAGCGCATCGTCCGCGGCATCATCGAGGAGCGCATGGATCTCGACCAGTTCGCCGACTGCGACATCACGCAGAAGGAACTCACCACCATCAAGCAGACCATTGTGGACGCCCTCTCGGGCGTGCACCATCACCGCGTGGAATATCCCGCCATCCGCTTCACCCGCGAGAGGGAGGCGGTGCCCGAGGAGAGGGAGGACAAGGATGAGTAAAGTCGTGCTCGACGGCAGATTTCCCCTCAAAAAGCCCCTCGAGGCGGCGCTCTCGGAGAGCGTAAATGCCGACCTGCCCCTCGTTTTGGAGGTGCTCTTCGTCTCCGAGGAGGAGATCCGCGCCCTCAATTCCCGCGAGAGGGGGGTGGACAAGGTCACCGACGTCCTCTCCTTCCCCGCGGATAACTACGCCCCGCGGGCCCCCATCCTCGCCGCGGAGCACGCGGACTGCGTGGAGCCCGTTTTGGGCAAGAGAAGGGGGGAGATCGCCGAGACGGGCGCCCGTCTCTACCTCGGGAGCGTCGCCGTCTGCAAGAAGAGGGCGGAGGAGCAGGCGGAGGAATACGGGCACAGCGCCGAGCGGGAGCTCTGCTATCTCATCGTGCACGGATTTTTGCACTGCCTCGGTTACGACCATGAGACGGAGGCGGAAAAGCGCGTCATGCGGGCGCGGGAGGAAGAGATCATGGAAAAACTCGGGCTGAGGAGAGAGGGATGAGGAGCGGAACGGTCGCCGTCATCGGCAAGGCAAACGCGGGAAAGAGCACCCTTCTCAACGTGCTGGTGGGGGAAAAGGTCGCCATCGTCTCCCCCAAACCGCAGACGACGAGGGACCGTATCCTCTGCGTATTGAACCGCGCGGAGGGGCAGATCGCCTTTGTCGACACCCCGGGGCTCTACCGCCAGCGCAACGCCCTCACCGACCTCATGATGCGCACGACGGAGACGGCCTCCAAAGATGTGGACGCCATCCTCTTCGTGCACGACGGGCACGCGGGGCTCCGCGAGGACGACGTCGGGCTCATGAAAAAATACGCCGCTCTCGGCGTACCCATGCTCGTCGCCTACACGAAGATCGACCTCATGCCCCCCGAAAAGATCCTGCCCGACCTTCGGGCGCTCTCCGCAGAGGGGCTCGAAGTCTACCCCGTCTCCGCGCGGCGGGGGAAGAACCTGAAACAGCTCGAGGAGGGCATCTTCGCGATGCTCCCCGAGGGGGATCCCCTCTATCCGGAGGACATCGTCTCCGACCGCAGCGAGCGCTTCATGGTCGCCGAACTCATGCGCGAGAAGATCCTCTTAAAGTACGACAAGGAGATCCCGCACGGGGTGGCGATCGTCGTCAACACCTTCGAAAAGAAGGAAAACGGCGTCTATGAGGTCAACCTCGACATCGTTTGCGAAAAAAAGAACCACAAGGCGATCCTCATCGGGAAGCAGGGCGCGGCGCTCAAAGAGACGGCGTCTTTTGCGCGGGAGAGCATGGAAAAGTTCCTCGGCGCGAAGGTGTTCCTCACCGTGTATGTGAAAGTGCGGGAGGACTGGCGGGACAAGCCGAGCCTCATGAAGGAGTACGGATATTTCGAGGAATGACGCATTTTCCCACCCCATATGCACAAAATGGGGTTGGGAGGGCACATGGAAAAGCAGAGTGCGCGGGAGATCGCGTGGCGTCTCTTTGAAGAGACGGGAAACTTGAGTTACTACATGCTGTATCATCGGCTCGGGGACTGAAAATGGAATGGAAAACGGACGCGCTCGTTCTGCGCACGGCGGATTACGGAGAATACGACAGGATGGTCACCCTGTTCACCGCCGCGCGCGGGAAGATCGGCGCGGGAATGAAGGGGGTGCGCCGCGCGAACGCCAAACTCAAGTTCGCCGCGCAGCCCTTTTGCTTTGCCGAATACGTGCTCGCAGAGCGCGGGGGACGGAACACCGTGACGGGCGCCTCCCTCCACGAGGGCTTTTTCGGGCTCCGGTGCGACCTTGCCGCCCTGTACGCGGCGACCGTCGTGCTCGAGGCGTGCGACGGGCTCCTCTATGAGGGCATGACGAGCGGCGGGCTCTTCGTCTCCGCCGTCGGGGCGCTCCGCGGCATCGAGAGCGGGGAAGAGGGGGCGCTCGTAAAATTCCTCCTCTCCGCCCTCTCCTATGCGGGGTACCCCGTTTCGGCGGAAAACTGCCCCGTGTGCGGCAAGCCCCTTTCGGGGCGGATGGCGTTCGATCTCGCCAACGGGTGCTTCGTCTGCCCCTCCTGTGCGGACGCCGCCCCCGCGAGCGAGTCGACCTACCGCACGATCCGCGCCGCCCTCGGCAAGGGCGGGGAGTTTACGGACGACGGCACGCGCCGCGCCCTGCGCCTCCTCGGCGCCTACTACGCCCGCCAAACGGGCGCCGACCTCCCCTCCCTCGCGGAATACCTTAATATAAAGGAATAGGGCGTGCGGCGCAGGACCCCTCGCCACCCCCCCCTTAGTCCCCCCCGCCGAAGGCAGGGGGTTTTCTTTCTGCTCGCTCCGATTTACGGCTCTTCACCTCCTCCCTCGTTTGAGGGGGGGAGGTCAGGGCGGGGCGTTCTCTTGCCTCCCCCCTTTGAAGGCGCCGAAGGCATGCCTTGCGCTGAAGTACCCCGACCAACCATTCTTGCTTCCCCCTTTTGGGGCGCCGCAGGCGTGCCTTGCGCTGAAGTACCCCGAAGGGGGGATAGGGGTTTGCAGTTACACCGAACCCCCTCACCGCCGTAAAAAACACGGCGGAGCTCCCCCAATGGGGGGCGCCAAGAAAAGGCGTCCTCGAGAAGCCGAGGAAACCCCCTCCAAAGGAGGGGCGGAGGCGGAGAGGGGCGGAAAAATTCGCCGAAAAGGGTCAAAACTATAAGTTTGCCTTATATTTAAGTGAAAAAGTTTAGCTAAACCAAAAGCAAAACGAAAGTCGGTTTTTGGGAAACCTTCTTGACGGAAGGTCCAAATCGTTGTAAAATTAGAATGCTATTTTATAAATGGCGAAATCTAATTTCATATAAGGGGGAAAAGAAGCATGAGGAAACTCAAGGCCGCTTTGATCGTGCTGCTTGCGGTGATGCTGTCTCTGTGCCTGTTCGCGTGCCGCGACAAGAACAAAGACGAGAAAGTCATCAGCAGGATCTCGAGAGTGTCCGGCATTCCTACGCTCACCGATTCGGATACGCAGGACAGCTGGAATGAAAAAGTCTCGGCAAAGATCAAAGTAAACGTGAAGTACGAAGAGCTTTCGGACGGGGAACTGCCCGAAGACGAAACGCTCACGGGCGCCGATGTAAAGACGGAGATCGTCGGGATCGACTGGAGCGATCCGCAGCTCGGCGATTACAAGCTCGTCATCACGCCTGCCGTACACAACGCCAACAAAGTGACCGAGGAGACCACGATCTCTTTGGAGCACGACTTCGGCGCAGCCGAAAACGGCGTGGAGACCTGCAAGGCGTGCGGTGCGCGCCGCACGAGCCGCGACGAGCACGTCCAGCTCAAGTATCAGGACTTCCACAGCGGTTACTCGGCACAGGGTGCGGTGTTCAACAACAAGCTCGAGGGCGAGACCTACAGCTACGATGAGAACGCGGACAGCGCGTTCAAGAAGTTCGGCTACGTCACCGTGTGGAACGGCGACGAAGAATATTCCGCCGAAGTTCCCACCGTCACGGTAGGCCGTCTCGAGAAGGGGTCGACCATCTCCGTCACGGGTACGGCGGTCGAAGAGCTCGACGGTTCCGCCGAGCAGTATTGGTTCTTCCCGATCATCGGCATTGCGGACCGCAACGCGAACGGGACGAACCCCAACTATCCCGAATCTGCGTATAAGGGCGGCACCTCCGTCATCATGCGTAACGACGGGCACATCCTCTACAACGGGATCGGGCAGGGGGAATATTCCGCTTCCTCCGGTCCTTTCTCGGGTGCGAAGCTCGCGGCTCTCGCGGGCGGCGACTCGGAGGACGGCTTCCCGAACTACGGTTCGGGCACGAGGGCGAATTCTTCGTCCGACGTGAGCTGGCCCGACGATTGGCCCGCAGGCTACGGCCAGCTCGGCGTTCTGCCCGATGTCTCGGCGTGGCCGGATTGGTATGTCTATTCCACGAACGACGGTTCCATCCGTTCTCCCGGGCCCTATGCGAGCGAGACGGACGTCGTCCTCACGTGGACCTACCGCAACGACGGCGTCATCGAGATGACCATCTCGGCGACCGAGGGCGAGTATGTATATAAGGGTTACGTGAAAGTGCCCGATTCTCCCTCCGGTTACTATGAGACCATTCTCCACGGCGAGCGCACCCGCTACACCTTCTCGAAGAGCTCCATCGTCGAGACGAGAACGGCGGAGGACGTGCGGGTCGACTCCAACGAGAAGACCTATTACTACGAGAACGAGATGTTCGACGCCTCCGCTCTCAAGATCAGCTATCAGTACGACAGCGGCTGGGAATCGGCGACGGTGTCGGCGGACATGGTCGAAGGCAAACTCAACGACAACTGGGTGACCCTCGACAAGACCCCGCTCTCCTCCGCGATGACCGGGTTCCGTCTCAACATCGTGAAGGGCTCCTTCAACAAGATCGTCGATCTCAAAGGGAACAACCTGCCCGTCGTCATCCCGAATGCGATCGGCACGGCGAACGGCAACAACTACAAGGGCGACGCCAACCTTCTCAACAACGATAAGGTGGGCTCTTTCGCGCTCTCCGTCGAGCACGGCACGGACGACTATATCGTCCTCACGCCCGCCCTCGCCGCAGGTTCCTACAACTGGGCGCAGAAGATCGCCGATACCGAAAACTGGACGAACGGCACCCCGAGCGCAAACCACCGCTATGTCGTCGTCCGTCTCGACGCGGGCACCTACGGTACCTTCACGAACGAGACCGTCGAAGTGAAGTCGGGTACGGAAAACGTTCCCTATAAGCTCTCCGTTGAAAACGAGGGCAAGGTCGCATACCTCGCGCTCGCACTCACGAAGGAGCTCGCGGCAAACCCGATCGTCGTCAAGGGCGTGAACTCCACCCCCGTGAAGATCGACCTCACCGCGCTCCGCGGCTTCGACGCGACCTCCGAACTTTCCGGCAAGCTCGGGCTCACCTCGAGCAGCGAGATCACCGTCACCTATCACGTGGCGGCGGGCACCGATGAGAGCAGGCTCACCTTCGCCGTCAACAACGCGGAAGTCGGGCTCTCCCAGATCGCGACGGGCACGGCGGGCCGTCCAGGCAGCTTCGGTTACGATGTGAAGAAGGACGTTTCCAAGCTCGCGAGCGAGGGGACGTTCAGCGTCACCGTCACTTTCAATGCGCCCACCAACCTCACGTCGGACGCGCCTCTCACGACGCACGTCATCGGCCTCAAGCTCGACGGCGAGCCCGTCGCGCAGGATGTCCCGAGCTACGACTTCGACGCAAAGGGCGAATACGGCGGGTTCTTCGTACAGTATACCGCGCGTAATTACATCTACTTCATCAAGGGCGAGGCGGATGCCGACATGCAGGCGGGGGATATAAGCGGTTCCATCACCGTGAACATCAACGCCGGCGGCGAGGACTACTCCAACGTCCGTCCGCTCGAGCTCTCCTACGGTTACAGCACGCGCAGCGGCGTCCGCTTCACGAATGTGGTGGACGGCGACGTCGCGACGATCTCCACCAAGATGATCGGCACGGTGGGGGATCCCTCCGACGTGGACAGCGGCTACATCGTCATTCTCCGCATCAACGTGAACGAACTCGGCGTCCGCAACGGCAACCAGGGCAGCGCGGACTACTACTTCGAGGTCGTCGGCGAGAGCGAAGCTCCCAACCTCAAGTTCTATAAGGTTTCGGGCACCGCCGACAAGACGACGACGACCCCCATCGACAAGACCGTCACCGACGCCGACAAGATCCTCTTGAGAGAGGGCGATTGCCTCACCGAGAGCGGGCTCGTCGCCTACGTCATCAAGGAAGGGGACAACGTGATCTTCTACGCGGGTGCGACCCTCATCGGCGGCGGCCACACGTGGGAAGGCACGACCTGCGAGCGCTGCGGCGCGACCCTGTCCACCGATGTCACGATCACGTCCAGCGACAATACGAATTGCGAGCAGCAACTCCAAGACGGCGAATACGTCGAACTCACCGGCACCTACAACAACACGGTGCACGCGGCGGCGTACAACGGCATCGAGACCAACGTCTGGCAGGGTGCGGGTTCCGTCTATCGGGTACGTGTCCGTAACGACGGCTACTATGAACGCCTTCAGGGCGGCGACAACCAGGTCGTTCTCCTCTACAACTCCACGCCTTACAACACGGCGAACGGCGTACTCAACGGGATCGACGGCCAGGCCATCAATACCGAAGCGGGCGGCGACTACAACACCGCCAAGCGGGACGGCAAGATCAAGGTCGTCGCGTACTTCGTCGGCGGAACGACGAGAGTCGTCACCGTCACGACCAGCCTCTGGACGAAGGATCAGGACGTCTCCGAGACCCCTTACTTCTCCTACACGGTGCAGATGAAGGTCGGCGGTATGGCCAACTCCGTCCTCATCCGCTTCCGCATGGATACGAACGGCGCGAACGTCGGCTTTGTCGAAGGCTCCGCCAAGCTCGTCCACGGCAAGATCGCCCAGAGCGCGATCGGCGACGTCACGGCATCGGCGAACGTCACCGCCAAGATCGGCGAGAACGCCGAGGCGGCCTTCAGCTCCGCGAAGATCAACAAGGTCGAAAAGGGCGCCTACACCTCCGCCTATGTGGAGGGCGAGCTCCCCGCCTACAATCCTTCCCTCGTGCTCCACGGCGTTGCCTCCAAGCTCGAAGCGGCCCAGAAGACGGCGCTCGGCATCACCGATGAGTACGACCACTACGTCTCCTTCAAGACGGCGCTCACCGCCGCTCCCGCAGGCAAGACGACCGTCCGCCTCATCGACCTTTCGACGGGCGAAGAGTGCGGGCACGGCTATGTGAAACTCGACGGCACCGACCTCGAAGTCGTCATCCCGTTCGAGCAGAGCACCCTCTACAAGCTCGACTTCGCGAACGACCTTGCCGACATGCACCAGGGCGACGTCGTCATCGACCTTACGCAGGTTTCCCTTGCGGACGTCACGATGGAGGCTTCCTCCACGGCGACCATCCTCGGCGGCGAGGCGACCCTCACCGTCACGGGCGAGATCCCCGAAGGCGCGAAACTCGTGCTCGGCGAGAGCTCCCTCAACTGGAGCGAGATCGCGGAGGGCTCCGAACTCGGCGGCCTCACCGTGAAGTCGATCGAGGGGCAGACCGTCACCTTCACCGTTCCCGCGGCAGACCTTTCCAACGCGGTCACGGGGTACGATCTCCATCTCCGCACGGCTTCGGACGGCTTCCTTGCGGACGCCTCCTTCGACGCACTCGACCTTCCCGCGGCAGCGGAGGGCATCACCCTCATCGAGGGCGTGTATGTGAAGGCGGAGGGCAACACCCTTCTCCTCGTCACGGACGGCGCGAACAAGGGCTCCACGAAGCAGCTCGTCATCAACGCGAACGGCGGCTCCGCGACGGTCGGCACCAACTACGATCTCATCGGCAACTACAACATTTCCGTGAAGATCGATGCCAACGGCGCGCCTTCCTTCGAGAGCGCTTCCAACAACATCACCAAGAACAGCACCCTCGTTTGGTCGGGTATCGGCAGCAAGACCCTTCTTGTCATCAAGCTCGACCTCACGGACATCAACGTCGAGGCGGCCACCGCATACGGCTTCCAGCTCTCCGTCGGCGGCGTCGAGATGGGTACCGACCTCTATGTCGTGAAGGCAGACCGCACGATCTCGAAGGCGACCCTTTCGGGCGGCGAATCGTCCCCCCTTAAGACCTCCGACTGCAACACCACGGGTCTTGCGGCGAAGCTCTACGAGGGCGACGGCGTCTCCTTCTACTACGACGTGGAAGTTACGCCCGCGCACCACTATCAGGTTGCGCAGAACGGCGACGGTGCCTATGTCTGCGAGACCTGCGGCGCTGTGCTGTACGCTCCTCATGTGGAGAACGGCTTCCAGATCAAGGCGGCAACGCTCGGCGTGGAAGACGCGACTGATCTCTATGAGAGCGGGCTCACCGTCAACTTCTTCCTTGAATCGACGGGCAACGACTGGGACGGCATTGCCGTTTGGACGGCGTTCGGCAAGCTCAAGATCTCGCTTCCGATCCTCCAGGCGAACAATCAGGGCACGGACGTTTCCTCCGACGCGACGATCGCGGCGCTCCGTAATAAGCTCGACAGCAAGAATTTGACGCCGGGCGACTCCGCAACGCCTTCCAACGACGCGACGTGGGATACCTATTCCGCGAACGGTGCCAACACCTATGTCACGATCACCATTTCCTCTGCGGACGGCGTTACGTTCTACAAGAACGGCGCGAAGCAGTGGCAGTTCCTTGCCGCCACGACGTTCGGCAACGGCACGGTGGAAGATTTCGTCCACGCATTCTTGCTCGCGTCTGCAAAGGATGGCGGTATCGTCGTCGCCGTTCCCGAACCCGCTTACGGCGGCTCGATCCATGCGAACAGCATTCTCGTGGAGACGAAGGCGTACACCGAGGCGGAAGTGCAGGCTCGTTATGAGACCTACCTCCTCGAGGCGGATGCTTATCCCGTCCATGAACACGAGTTCAGCAAGACGACGGATGCCTGCGACGGCTGCGGATTGTTCAACCCCGACCACGGCGATACGCAGAAAGGCGGCTTGGCGCACAACTGGGGCGAGGACGACCACTGCACCTTCCCGCAGTGCGGCATTCTCAATCCCGACCACGGCGACACGCAGAAGGGCGGCAAAGACCACGTTGACGCGCATGGCGCGAACGGAGAGGGCGAGCCCGACGGTTACTGCGATATTTGCGGAAAGGCTCTCAACCATACGCACACCTTCGTGGACGGCGTTTGCTCCGATTGCCACTACGTCTGCACGCACACCTTCACGACTTCCGACGGCGATTGCACCGAGTGCAAACAGTACACCGGCAAGCAGATCTCTTCCGAAGAGCTCGGCAGCGGCACGAACGGCTGGACCGAACACAGCAAGATGTACACGATGAACAAGCCCGACGGCGGCAAGACGCTTGAGGTCGTGTATTCCGCGAAGTTCGATACGAACGCGACTTTGGCGGATTACACCGGCGTCGTCACGCGCTTCTACGACGGCGGAACCGAGCAGGCATTCTTGCAGGGCAACTGCTTCTCGCTCAACAACGACACCAATCCGTGGGGCTCGGGCGCAAACGCAGATAGAACGCTTGCCGCCTATCTTGCCGCCTCCAAAGCCGGCTTCACCTGCCGCGTCATCGTCCGTTGGACGGGCGACAATGTGACCGTTATCTACGAAGTTTGGACCGCTGCGGACGACACTACGCTCGGGCCCGACAAGACGGGTACCGTCACCTTCACGGGCGTAGCGACGAAGTCGACCTACAACGTGTTCTTCGGACTTGACGGCGTGGAGAGCAGCAACGCGAAGCTCGTCGTCACCGAGTACAGCGCAAAGGCGTGACCCGCAGCCCGAAATTCGGGCGGACGTGGGCAGACTGACCCCAAGCGCAAAGCAGGGTCCGGAAACCAAAGCGAAACGTGAGCGAGGGGAGCGGCTCCCCGCCCCCGACCTCACGCCAAGCGATCTCCGCACAACCCGAACCTCACGAAACGTGAGAGCAGCACCCCACAACCGAACCTCACCGAAAAGTGAGTGAACAAAAAAAAGACCCGCTCGCGGGTCTTTTTTTCACCTCCTCCCTCGTTTGAGGGGGGAGGGTAGGGTGGGGGGAGCCGCCGCTCGGCATGTACCCCGCCGTCAAAGTATGCCGCATAAAATCTTGCGCGCCTCTTGATTATCCGCCCCGTATGCGCTATAATAAAAGCATGATCCGCACACACAATCCCGCGCTTGTGGAAAATTCCCGCAAGCTGCGCAGAGAAGCCACGGATGAAGAAAACACTCTGTGGTATCGGTTTTTGCGTGAACTTCCCGTCCGCTTTTGGCGGCAAAAAATCATAGGCGACTATATCGTGGACTTTTGTTGTCCGAAAAAGCGGCTCGTGATCGAACTCGACGGCGCGCAGCACTATGAGGACGAAGCGCAGCGGGAAGATCGAAAGAGGGACGGAGAATTAAATCGGCTCGGCTACACTGTTTTGCGGTATAGCAATCATGAAATTCATCGGAACTTTGAGGCGGTCTGCCAAGATATATGGAGCCACATAGGGGAGACATAGCGCCGCCTTTCACCTCCTCCCTCGTTTGAGGGGGGAGGGTAGGGTGGGGGGAGTCCCCCGCTCGGAAAGCACTGTGTCGCCATCGTGCGCCACCCCCTTAGTCCCCCCGCCGAAGGCAGGGGGTAGAAACATCGCGTCCCGCCAAAGGCAGGGGGTAGAAACATCGCATTCCGTTCTCCTTGCCTTTCACCTCCTCCCTCGTTTGAGGGGGGAGGGCAGGGTGGGGGGAGCCCCCGCTCGGAAAGTACCGTGCCGTCACCGTGCGCCACCCCCCTTAGTCCCCCCGCCAAAGGCAGGGGGGTTTGGTTGCCGTTTCCCCCGCCAAAGGCAGGGGGTAGAAACATCTTATCCCGCCAAAGGCAGGGAGTTTGGAATATCGCGTCTCTTTCCCGTACCCAAAACAAAAACTTTCCGAAAAAATTCGTTTTTCCTTTCAAAATCGATTGACACACCCACGCCTTTATGCTAAACTACAATCGAGCACCTGCGGGGTGTAATTTTTTTGTATGGAGTTTTCTCACCATGGCAACCAAGACCAGCAGAATGAAGGTCACGTTCGAGTGCACCGAGTGCAAAAACAGGAACTACGACAGCTTCAAGAATAAGAAGAACGATCCCGATCGTCTCGAACTCAAGAAGTATTGCCCCGTCTGCAAGAAGCACACCGTTCACAAGGAATCCAAATAATCGCCCGCGTTACTACGGGCGCATGGAGAAAAGTCATGTCGAAGTCCAGCGAGAAGGAAACCGTCGGCAAGGAAGCCGAGGAAGTGAAGGCGCCGAAGAAGGAAAAGAGCGCCAAACCGCAAAAAAAGCAGGATAAGAACAAGAAGCCCAATTTCTTTGTCCGCATGGGGAGGAAGCTCAAGGAGACCTTCTCCGAGCTCAAGCGCGTCACGTGGCCGAGTTTCGGCAAGGCCGTGAAGGCGACGGGCGTCGTCATCGTGATCGTTCTCATCTTCACGGTGATCGTCACGGGCTTCAACTACGGCTTGAGCGAACTTCTGAAACTGCTTACGACGATTTAAGGCGGTGCGGGCTATGGCGACGACGGATACCGAGCCGAAATGGTATATCCTCCACACCTACTCGGGCTACGAGGCGATGGTGAAGGAAAACCTGTTCAGGCTCATCGAAAACAATAATTTGGGCGAGCAGATCGTCGATGTGAAGATCCCCACGGAGCAGACCATCGAGGAAAAGGCGAACGGCAAGAAAAAAGTTGTCGAGCGCAAGATCTGCCCGTGCTATGTCTTCATCAAGATGGTCTACTCCAACCAGCTTTGGTACCTCGTGACCAACACGCGCGGGGTGACGGGCTTCGTCGGCCCGCAGGGCAGGCCCATCCCCATGAAGGAGGAGGAGATCCGCAAGATGCGCCTCGAGGACTTTGTGGTGGACGCGGACTTCCACGCGGGGGACAGGGTGTCCATCGACAACGGCCCTCTGGAAGGGTTCATCGGCACCATCAAAGAGGCGAACGACGAGACGCAGCGCGCGAAAGTCACCATCATCATGTTCGGCAGAAAGCAGGACGTGGAGGTGGAATACGTGCAGATGCAGAAGATCTCCGAAGACGCGGTGGAGATCCCCCGCGACGAGGAGTAAAACAAGGCGGTCATCGCGGCGGGCGTTTGTCATTTGCCCCGCGCGAGGCTGCGCCCCTCATACCGAGCCCCACGGGGGCGAGCGTATCTTGCGGTAAGATCCACTCGCGCTGTGCGCCCGGGATGAGGAAAAACGATCGGAAATCATCGCCGCAGCGGGCGCAAAAGCGAAGTTACGGCGAAGATGTGGGAGACGGTAAATCTCATATGCCGTCACGATAACCACAATAGAAGGAGTTTTTATGGCAAAGAAGATCACAGCGGTAGTCAAGCTGCAGCTCCCTGCCGGAAAAGCCACCCCCGGTCCCCCCGTCGGTTCGACGCTCGGTCCCCACGGCGTGAACATTCCCGGCTTCACGAAGGAGTTCAACGCGAAGACGGCGGGACAGGAAGGGCTCATCATCCCCGTCGTGATGACGATCTATCAGGACCGTTCGTTCACGTTCGTCTTGAAGACGCCCCCGGCGCCCGTCCTCATCAAGAAGGCGCTCGGCCTCGAGACCGCTTCGGCGGCCCCCAACAAGGTGAAGGTGGGCAAGCTCACCAAGGCGCAGGTGGAGGAGATCGCAAAGACGAAGATGCCCGACCTCAACTGCACCTCTCTCGAGAGCGCGGTGAGCATGATCAAGGGCACGGCACGCAGCATGGGCGTGACCGTCGAAGAGTAAGGAGGCAAAGTCATGGGTAAAAAATATACGGACAGCCTCAAATCTTACGACAAGTCCAAGACGTATGAGGCGGGCGAGGCGATGAACCTCGTCATCGCGAACGCAAAGGCTAAATTCGACGAAACGGTGGAACTCCACGTCCGTCTCGGGATCGACCCGAGGCAGGCAGACCAGCAGGTCCGCGGCGTCATCGTCCTCCCCAACGGCACGGGTAAAACGAAGAAAGTGCTCGTCATCGCGAAGGGCGAGAGAGCGGACGCGGC
>CANREU010000014.1 GCA_947629725.1 uncultured Clostridia bacterium | reverse complement strand
TGGGGGCGGTTTTTGCGATCCTTATCCCTTAAAATCCCGCGGTGCCGAGCTTTTTCGCTGCGGCCTTGCGGTCGGCGTCCATTTTCGCGACCACTTCCTTCACGGTGCGTTTGCCGCGGAACATCTCGTTGAGAGCGCCCACCGCCTCCTCCGCGCTGTACCCGACGATCTTCGTGCTCGCGGTGGAGACCCGTTCGAGCGCGGCAATGGAGGCCGCCGCGTCCGTCACCATCTTCGACTGGATGTTGGTCGTCTGCCCCTTGAACACGCTCACGGTGGAGATGCCGTTGAAGGCGACGTTGTAATTCTCGGGCGTGGCGCAGAAGTTGAGAAATTCGAGGGCGCGCTCCTTCTTTTCGCTCTTCGCGTTCACCATCATCATGTTGAGGTTGCCCCCCTCATAGGTGCCGCCCTCCGCCGTATCCATGAATACGGGCATGAGCGCGAAGTCCTCCTTGCTGTATTTCCCCGGCGTGAAGTCGGTGTAGAACCATGTGTCCCAGATGAAGGTCATCGCCGCTTCCCCCGAGGCGAGGGCGGGGGAGATGTCGTCCCAGCCCGTCTCGAGGTATTTGTCGCCGAACCAGCCGCTCTGCGCGGCGTTTGCGATCCACGCGACCATCTTTCCGACGGCGGGGATGTCCGCATAGGAGATCTCATTCTTGTTGAGACGGGCGAGGAGTTCGGGGCCCTCGGGGTCGTCCGCGAAGACGGGGTCGAGCCCGAATTGCACCATCCACGAGCAGCCCTTCGCGGGCCAGAGGAGGGGGATCTTGCAGCGGTCGTCGTCTAAGAGGGCGCGGCACAGGCCGTCGAAATCGGTCTGCGTGTTGACCTTTTTGGCGAGCCCGAGCTCGTCGAGGAGGGTCTTGTTATAGTAGCACCCCGAAACGGAGCTCTCCCAGAAGGGGAGCCCGAGGAGCCGCCCGTTCGCGTCGGTGCAATACGCCTCCGCGCTCTCGGTGAGATCGTCCACCCACGTCTCGCCCTTGAGGTCGAGGAAGTTCTCCTCCACGTTGAAGTTGTTGAGGTCGGCGTTGTGGAAGTGGAGAAGGATGTCGGGCGCCCTGTCCGAGCCGAGGCGCTTCAACGCCTCCTCCTCGAACTTCGCGTCCTCGATCTTCACGATATTGAGATTTTCGCCCGTCGTCTTCTTGAAATGGTCGAAGATCTCGGTCATGTAGGGCTTGTTGAGGTCGCTCGTCTTGCCCATGACGGTGAGGGCGTTCGGGTCGTACTTTTCGCCGCCGCAGCCCGCAAGAGCGAAGGGGACAAGGGCGAGCGCGAGGGGAAGGAAGCGTTTTTTCACTTGGTTTCTCCTTTTTTGCGTTTTTCAAGAAGCCGTGCGACGGTCGCCCGCACCGCGTCCATGTCGATGGGCTTGGCGAGGTGGGCGTCCATGCCCGCGTCGAGGGCGTTTTTCACGTCCTCCGCGAAGGTATTCGCCGTCATCGCGACGATGGGGATGTCCTTTGCGTCGGGGTGGGCGGAGGCGCGGATGGCGCGGGTCGCCTCATACCCGTTCATCACGGGCATCTGCACGTCCATGAGGACCATATCGTAGTACCCGGGGGCAGATCTTTCAAACATCTCCGCGGCGATCTTGCCGTTCGGCGCCACTTCGCAGCGCGCGCCCTCGATGTGGAGCATCTCGGTGAGGATCTCGGCGTTGAGCTCGTTGTCCTCCGCCACGAGGAAGAGCCTGCCCTCCATCGCACCCTCGGCGTCCGTCTTGGGAACTTCCGCCGTCTCCTCCCCGAAGAGGGGTTTTATGGTCTGGAAGAAGGTGGAGGTGAAGAAGGGCTTGGGCATGAAGGCGTTGATCCCCGCCTCCCGCGCCTCCTGCTCGATGTCGCTCCAATCGTAGGAGGTGAGCACGAGGATGGGCACGTCCGCACCCACCTTTTCGCGGATCTTTCTCGCCGTCTCCACCCCGTCCATGCCGGGCATCTTCCAGTCGAGGAGGATGACGTCGAAGTCGGAGTGATGTTCGTGCGCCTTCACGGCGGCGTCCACGGCGGCGGCCCCGTCCGTCGAGTAGCTCACATCCACGCCCGTCTCCCTCATCATCTCGCGGATATTGAGGCAGATCTCCTCCTCGTCGTCCGCCACGAGCATGCGGGAGATCTTGCGGCGGAACCACGCGTCCTGCCCCTCCTCGTCCACGGGGGTGAAGGAGAGCTCCACGGTGAACGTGCTGCCCTTTTGGGGCTCGCTCTCCACCTGTATGATGCCGCCCATGAGGTCGACGAGGTTCTTGGTGATCGCCATTCCGAGCCCCGTGCCCTGGATTTTGTTGACGACGGAGTTCTTCTCGCGGCTGAAGGGCTGGAAAATTTCCTTTACGAAGTCCTCGCTCATGCCGATCCCGTTGTCCTTCACGATGAAGCGGAGCTTCACGAACTGGTTGGAGGGGTCGGGGATCTCCCGCACCGTAAATTCCACCTTGCCGCCTTCGGGGGTGTATTTCACGGCGTTGGAGAGGAGGTTGATGAGGATCTGGTTGAGGCGGAGCCTGTCTCCCATGAGCTCGTCGGGCGGGGTGCCCTGCGTGCGGATAGAGAAGTCCTGCCCCTTCGCCTTTGCCTGCGGCATGATGATGATATTGATCTCTTCGAGCAGGTCGGGCAGGCTGAAGGGCTCGACGTTGAGATTGGTCTTGCCGCTCTCGATCTTGCTCATGTCGAGCACGTCGTTGATGAGGGAGAGGAGGTGATGGCTCGACGCCATGATCTTGCGGGTATATTCGCGCACCATCTCTCCGTTGTCGGCGTTCCGCTCGAGGAGCACCGAGAATCCCACGATGGCGTTCATCGGGGTGCGGATGTCGTGCGACATGTTGGAGAGGAAGTTGCTCTTCGCCTCGTTCGCGCTCTTGGCGGCGTCATACGCCTCCTGCAGCTTCTCGTTGAGCTGTTTGTCGAGGGTGCGGTCGGACATGACCACGATGTATTTTTCGGTCTTCTCGATGGTCATGTGATAGATGGTGACACGGTACCAGCGCCGCTCGCCCGTCTGCTGGTGCATGTATTCGCACTCCCAGCCTCGGCTCTCGCCGATGGGGATCGCCTTCAGCTCCTCGTTGGGGACGATGATGTTGTAGTCGACGGCACACGCCGCCATCGCGCGGATGTTCTCCCTCGCCGCCTTCTTGGAGATGCCGATGAGCCGCTCGATGTTGGGGCTGATGTAGTCCACCTTCTCGCGCTCGGGGTCGAGCATGAGGAAGATGTCGTTCACGGTGGAGGAGAGTACGTCGAACATGCGCTCGCGGTACAGCAGTTCCTTCCTGCTCCGCTTGGACTGGCTCACGATGCGGAAGACGAGCACGACGACGAGCGCGGCGATGATGATGGTGAAGATGATGACGAAGACGCGCATGGTCGCCCGCTGGGCGAGGAGGAAGCCGTTGCTCACCGCCGTCTGCGGGACGTCGGAGAGAAGGGAGTAGTTATCGTAGCCGATCGGCATGTAGATGATACAGTGTGCCGTGCCCTTGTGGGTGTAGGTGAGGAAACCCTCCCGCTTGTTTTCGAGGTCCGCCCTGATCGTTTCGAGCTGCTCCTTTCCGAGCCCGCGCCCCTCAAGGCGCTTCAGGTAGTCGCTCGTGGCGCCCTGCCCCTTCTCGGTGGAGAAGAGCACGCTCCCGTCGGGAAGGAGGATAAAGCAGGACTCCTCGCCCCCGAAGGCGTTCGCATTGAGAGAGCCCGCGATCGCGGTGTTGGTGTAGGCAATGCCCATCGCGCTGAAGGGAAAGCCGTCGTACACCCCCTCCGCCGCAACGGCGAACATGGTCACCGATTGCCCGTCGATCTGTTCTCCCATCATGATGGGCTCTTGCTGCTCGATCTTTTCGTCGGGCGCGTTCTCCAACGTGCCGCTCTTGCCCGTTTCGAGGGAGCGGTAGTTCTTATTTTCGTCGAGGAAGTAGAACCCGCTGAACCCCCAATACTCCTTTTTGCCCTCGACGAAGGTCTTCATCTGCTCGCCGCCCGTCTCCTCTTGCGAGACGAGCCCGTAGTAGTCGTCGCAGCTCTCGAGGAGCCCCCAGTTGCGGTTGAGGAAGTTCTGGAAGGTCTGGCTGACCTGCCCGTACACCTCTTCGAGATGGGCCTTGCTGTCGTCGTAGATCCATTTGGGAATATATTGAAAATACCCGACCAGCATCGCGACGACAACGCCGATCACGATGCATGCGACTACGGGCGGAAGGATGCGTTTTACCCACTTCATTTGCGTTCCCCTTTCTTCGCGCGCGGGCGAAGGACGCGTATAATACGGTACGCAAAGCTATTTTAACATACATAGAGAAAAATTGCAACCCAAACGGCGCGGTTTTTCCGCATATGCCCCGCAATTTTCCCATTCTCTCCGTCCCTTTTCAAAGCGACAACTTCCCGCACCCTACCCTCCCCCTCAAACGAGGGAAGAGGTGAAAACGCACGTCCTTTTCTTGGCGCCCCCTTGAGGGGGAGCTGTCACGGCCCGTCCCGCTTCTTGGCGCCCCCTTGAGGGGGAGCTGTCACGAAGTGACTGAGGGGGTGTCGTGCGCAATATGAGGGCGCCCCTACCCCCTCCTATGGAGAGCTGCTCCCCGCACCCCTGCCCCTCGCCCCCCGAAGGAGGGCGAGGGCAAACGAAGAAGAGAGGCGTGCGCCTCTCTTCTTCGTTATTCCAAACGAGTACTACGTCATTCCGAACCCGACCTACTGCGTCATTCCGAACGGACGTGAGGAATCTCGCTCTTTCACAAGGAGATCCCTCGACACGCCGCACCGCCCGCAAATGCGGGTGGTGCGGCGGCTCGGGATGACGTGGCCGGAAGGGCGGGAGCCTCCACCCCCTCATACCGAGGCTCCGCAGGAGCCGAGTGTATCTTAAGATCCACGCGGAAAAGATTTTGCGCAAAACGATAGGGGCGGACCCTCACCCCTACCCCTCCCCCTGACGCAGGGGGAGGGCATGAGGCGCAAAAGATTTTCCGCGAAATAGTTTATCGCAGTTCCGCATCGAGTTCGCGTTTGAGATTCCCCACGATCTTATTGAACCACCCGTCCGTCGTCTCGGGGCCGAGGGGTTTGTCGGCGGGGGCGGAGAAGGTGAGGCGGAACGCCATGCTCTTCTTGCCGGCGCCGAGGCGGGCGTCGCGGTACACGTCGAAGAGTTCCGCCCGTTTCACCGCCTTGCAGGCGTGCAGGATGCAGGCTTGGAGGGCGGCGCAGGACGTCTCCTCCTTTACGACGACGGCGAGGTCCCGCTGCACGTCGGGGAATTTGGGCAGGGGGCGATACGTGCCCTCGCGGAACTCCTCCGAGAGGAGGGCGTAGTCGAGTTCGGCGAAATACGCCTTCTTTTCGAGGGCGAGCTCCTTTGCGAGAGAGGGGTGGAGTTCCCCGATCCAGCCCGCCGTCTTGTCGCCGAGTTTTACGATCGCGGTCGCGCCCGGGTGGAGATAGGGGAGTTCGCCACTCTCGAACGTGAGCTCGAGACGGAACGCCTCGGCGGCCGCCTCGACCGCGCCCTTGAGGTCGAAGAAGTCCCCCTCTCCCCACAGCGCGAGGGAGACTTTTTTGCGCTCCTCGGGGAGCTCTTTTAAGGGGAGCTCTTTGGGAAGGTACACGTTCGCCACCTCGAAGAGCCTCCCGCTCTCGTTCCCGCGGCGGACGTTCCGCACGACGTTCTGGAGCATGGAGGGGAGGAGAAGGGTGCGCATCACCGAGAGGTCCTCGCTGATGGGATTGAGCAGTTTTACGGCGCGGCGCTCGGGCGCGTCTTCGGGAAGACGCAGAAGGTCGAAGTCTTTGGGGGAGTAGAAGGAGTAGGTGCACGCCTCCGAATAGCCCTGCCCCGCGAGCGTCTCCTTGAAGCGGAGCTCCGTCTTCTGCGCGGGGGAGAGCCCGCCGTGGGTCACCGTCGCCCTCTCGAGGAAGGTGGGGACGATGTGCCCGTAGCCGTACATGCGGATGACCTCCTCCGCGAGGTCGGGCCAGCCCTCGATGTCCTGCCTGTAAGGGGGCACCGTAGCCGTAAAATCCGACCCCATGTCATCAATTTCAAACTCCAAGCGGCGCAAAATGCCGTTCACTTCCTCTTTGGGGACGTGGATGCCGAGCACGCTGTCGAGAGCGGAATAGGAGGTCGTCACCTTCCTTTTTTCGGCGGAGACGCAGAGGACGTCCGCGCCGTAGGAGGCGGGCTTGCCGCAGCCGAGCTCTTCCGTAAGGTGCAAAGCGCGCGCCATGCCCGTCTCGGGCGTGTAGAGGGGGTCCACCCCCTTCTCGAAGCGGGCGGAGGAATCGGAGCGCTGCCCGAGGGCGCGGGAGGTCTTTCTCACGCTGTCCCGCGCGAAGCTCGCCGCCTCGAAGAACACTTCGGAGGTGTCGTTTTTTATCTCGCTGTTGAGGCCGCCCATCACGCCCGCGAGGGCTACGGGGCGCTCCCCGTCGCAGATGAGGAGATTTTCGGGGGAGAGGGAGAACTCCTTTTCATCAAGGGTGACGATCTTCTCGCCCGCCTCCGCGCACCGCACGACGATTTTGTCCCCGTGCAAAAAGTTGCGGTCGAACGCGTGCATGGGCTGCCCGATCTCGAGGAGGACGTAGTTCGTGATGTCCACCATGTTGGAGATCCCGCGGATGCCGAGTTTGGCGAGCCTCCTCCTCATCCAGAGGGGGGAGGGGGCGATTTTCACGTCCTTCACGTAGTGCCCCACATAGCGCGGGCAGAGCTTGGGCTCCTTGATCTCGACGGGGATCTTCACGTCGGTGGGGGAGACGGAGTAGGCGAGATCGGGGCAGCGCAGGGGCTTTTTGAGGACGGCGGCGACCTCTCTCGCGATGCCGAGCACGCTCATGCAGTCGGGGCGGTTGGCGGTCACCGCGATGTCGAAGATGTAGTCGTCGATCCCCACAACGGGGCGGATGTCCTCCCCGGGGCGCGCGTCCGCGGGGTCGAGGATGAGGATGCCGTACACCTCCGCGCCGGGGTAGTAGTCGTCGGTAATGCCGAGCTCCTCCCCCGAGCAGAACATGCCCTCGGAGAGGACGCCGCGGAGCTTGCCCGCCTTGATCTTCTGCACGCCCCCCTCGTGAAGGACGGACGCGCCGTCGAGGGCGCAGGGGACGAGGGCGCCTTCAAACACGTTGGTCGCCGCGGTGACGATCTGCTTCATGCCGTGTTCGCCGCAGTCCACCGTGCACACGGTGAGCCGGTCGGCGTCGGGGTGTTTTTCGCACTTTACGATCTTCCCGACCGCGACCTTTTCCACACCCTTTCCGAGGTAGACGAGCTCCTCCACCTCAAACCCGCAGGAGAAGAGCTTTTCCTGCAGCTCCTCCGCGGAGACCTCGATGTCTACATACTCTTTGAGCCAAGAATACGGTACTTTCATATCTATTACCTTCTTTGATTTTTTCCTTTTTCATCCGCGGCGGAGGGGAAATAGGGCCTACCCTTTTCCAAAGGGGAGGCTCCGCCGCAGGCGGTGGTGGGGATTATTGATCACTGGGCGCCATCCCCATCCGTCACGGCAAGCCGTGCCACCTTCAGCACAAGGCACGCCTTCGGCACCCCCGAGAGTGGAAGGCTTCCTCCGCGGCAAGGCCCTCTTCCTCATACCGAGGCTCCGCAGGAGCCGAGTGTATCTTAAGATTCACTCACTCCGCCTACGGCTCCGTTCGGAATGAGGGTCCCTCGCGCCCGTAGCTATAAATACTGCGCGGAGCAAAACCACGCTTTTGCGGCAGCGCACCCAATTTGCGCGACCCTTCGCGCTTACTGTCCGTGCAAGCGATTTGGAGAGCGAGTTCGTTTCCCGCAAGAGCAACTTTCCTCGCACAAAAGATTTTGCGCCTTCATTGCAAGCGACCACCCCTCACCCTACCCTCCCCCCTCAAGTATAAGGGGGGAGGCAAGAGGACGGGCGCAAAAGATTTTGTGCGAACCTTTTACTTGAATTGTTCCAAAAACCGTGTGTCGTTTTCGGTGAGGAGCTTGATGTTGTTGATCCCGTATTTCAGCATGGCGATGCGCTCGATCCCCATGCCGAACGCAAATCCCGTATACACGTCGGGGTCCACGCCGCAGTTTTCGAGCACGCGCCGATTGACCATGCCCGCGCCGAGCACCTCGATCCACCCCGTCCCCTTGCAGAGGGAGCACCCCTTGCCGCCGCACGCGGCGCAACTCACGTCCACCTCCACGGAGGGCTCCGTAAAGGGGAAATAGGAGGGACGGAGACGGGTCTTGCTCGTCTCGGCAAACACCTTGCGGGCGAACTCGTCGAGCATGCCCTGAAGGTCGCAGAGGGTGATGCCCTTGTCGACGACGAGCCCCTCCATCTGGTGGAACATGGGGGAGTGGGTGGCGTCGTCGTCCGAGCGGAACACCCGCCCCGGGGAGAGCATCTTGATGGGCGGCTTCTTCTTTTCCATGAGACGGATCTGCCCCGCGCTCGTCTGGGTGCGGAGAAGGATGCCGTCCGCCACGTAGAAGGTATCCTGCATGTCGCGGGCGGGATGGTCGGCAGGGGTGTTGAGAGCGGTGAAGTTGTAGTAGTCCGTCTCGATCTCGGG
Source organism: uncultured Clostridia bacterium (assembly GCA_947629725.1). Taxonomy (GTDB): domain Bacteria; phylum Bacillota; class Clostridia; order Christensenellales; family Borkfalkiaceae; genus Gallimonas. Next base: position 9,242 of record CANREU010000014.1, on the reverse strand, counting down.
CCCCTCGAACACCTCGAAGCCCATGCCCGCAAACACGTCGATGAGCTCGTTTTTCACCCTCGTTACGGGGTGCAGGGCCCCCTTTTGCAGTTTACGCCCGGGCTCGGTCACGTCGATCCGCTCCCCCGCGAGGCGGGCGGCGAGCTCCTTTTCCTTGAGTTTTTCCTCGCGCGCCGCGAAGAGGGACTCGAGCTTCTCGCGGAGGGCGTTCACCTTCTTCCCGAAGGCGGGGCGGAGCTCCTGCGCCAGATCCTTCATGCGCTTCATGAGCGCCGTCACCTTGCCCGTGCGCCCCAAATATTGCATCTTCACCTCATAGAGCGCCCGGCTGTCCTCCGCCTGTTCCGCAAGCGCTTCCGCCTCTTCGGCGAGCCGCAGATCTTCTTCCATACATCCTCCGAAAAACAAAACCCCGTTGACTTTCCGTCAACGGGGCGTAAATTTACGCGGTACCACCCGTTTTCGCGCGCAGAGCATGCGCGCCTTCGTTCGCCCTTTACGCGGGACACGGCCCTCCTTAAAGTTCTGTTCGGAAGAGCGGCTCGCGGGGGAATACCGGAACAGCCTCCCGAAAGATCTTCCAGCCTCGGACCTTTCTCTCTGGGGGGAAGCGCGCGTTCCGTCTCTTCCGCTTCATCGCCTTTTCCTTGCATTATAGCCCTTGTCCGCGCAATTGTCAAACGATTTTTGCTTTTTATTCGGAAACTGCCCGAAAATGCAGGGACTTTGCGGGAGACAGAGGGACTGCCCCGAGAAAGGCTTACCCTTCCGCGGGGGCGCCGCAGAATAGGCCTTACCCTTCTCCGAAGGGGAAGGTGGCACGGCATAGCTGTGACGGATGGGGATGGATCTCTTATTGTCCCCACAAGGCGTCCTTCCCAAGACAAAAGAGGAAAATGCGGGATGGGGTGCGGATCGGTTGACATTTTCCTTTGGAAGAAGTATAATTTTCAAAAAACGAGAGGGGAGGAAAAAGTGAAATTCATTCACACGGCGGACATCCATCTCGGCTCCGCCATGAACAAATTCCCGAAGGAGATCGCCGACAAGCGCAAAGCGGAACTCCGCGACACCTTCAAGCGGCTCGTGGACTATGCGCGGGAAAATGTGCGCGCCGTCATCCTCGCGGGGGACGTGTTCGATTCGGACGCGCCCTTCAAAAAGGACAAGGACGATTTCTACAGCATCGTAAAGAGCGCGCCGCAGGTGGACTTTCTGTACCTGCGCGGCAATCACGACTCCGCATCCGCCTACACGGGGGAGCCCCTCCCGAACCTTAAGACCTTTTCGGAAGAATGGACGGTGTACGATTACGCCGACGGGGGGGAGACGGTGCATATCGCGGGGGTGGAGCTCTCCGCCGAGAACGCGGCCTCCGTCTATTCCTCCCTCAACCTCCCCAAAGAGGGGAAGAACATCGTCGTTCTGCACGGGCAGGTCGGCACGGCGGGCAAGGACGGCATAGACTTGAAGCGTCTCCGCGGGAAGAACATCGACTATCTCGCCCTCGGGCACATCCACAAGCGCTCGGAGGGGAAGATCGACGACCGCGGCGAGTATGCCTATTGCGGCTGTCTCGAGGGCAGGGGGTTCGACGAGGCGGGCGAGCACGGCTTTCTCCTCCTCGATACGTCGGGGGAGACGGTCTCCCGCACCTTTGTCCCCTTCGCGGCGCGCACGGTCGTGGAGGCGGACGCGGACATTTCCTCCGCAAAGACCGCCCACGACGCCTACCTCTGCGTAAAGCAGCAGGTCAAGCTCAACAAAAACGATCTCTACAGAATCAACCTCGTGGGGGAGACGGATTATGAGACGGAGAACTTCGCGGCGGACGTAAAGCAATATCTGAAGGACGACTGCGGTTTCGCCGACGTGAAGGACAAAACGGAGAAGCGGCTCGACCTCAGCGCCTACGACAACGACCGCTCCATCCGCGGGGAATTCGTGCGGCAGGTGCGCGGCAGCGATCTGCCCGAGGAAGAGAAGAACAGGATCATTGTCTACGGGCTCAAAGCGCTTGAAGGGAGGGAACTCGACGTATGAAACTCATCTCCTGCCACATCGAAAACTTCGGCAAATTCCACAACGAGAATATCAAATTCGATGAGTCTCTCACCCCCTTCTGCGAGAAGAACGGCTACGGCAAGAGCACCCTTGCCGCCTTTTTGAAGGCCATGTTCTACGGTATGGAGAAGGCTCGCGCGAATTCCGCCTTCAACGACCGCCGCCACTTCCTCCCCTTTTCGGGGGGCGGCAACTACGGCGGATACGTCGAATTTACGTCGGGCGGCGCGACCTATAAGATCGAGCGCTACTTTGAAGGGAAGAGCGGCGACGACCGCAAGCTCTACCGTAACGGCGCCCCTGTCGAGTGCGCGGAGGAGTTCGGGGATTTCTTCTTCAACCTCGACAGAGCGTCCTTCGAGCGCACCGCCTTTTTGACGGGCGAAGACATCGACGTCGGCGCCACGGAGGACATCAAGACCAAACTCAACAACCTCGCGGAGGGGATCGGGGACGACGCCGACCTCGAGGGCGCCCTCTCCCGTCTCGAAAAGAAGGCGAAGGAATACAAGAAACAGAAGGGCGGGAACGACCTCATCACGGAGGAGACCGAGAAGGTCAACCGTCTCTCCGAAACGATCAAAGACAAGCGCAGGATCGGGGAGGGGCTCCCCGCGAAATACCGCACGCTCGAGGCCCTCAACGCCGAGATCAAGGCGGCGGAGGAGGCGATCGCGCGGGCGCAGGGCGAGAACGTCACCGTGAACAATTGGGAGCAGTACGACAGGATGCTCGCCGAGGCGAAAGCGGCGGAGGAGGAGATCGCGGCGATACAGGAAAAGTACCCCCGCGGGCTGCCCCTCCCCGCCGAGGTCGAAGGCGTAAACAGGGCGCTGCGCCGCGAAGAGACGTTAAACGCAGGCATGGGTAGGGCATTTTCCGCGGAAGACGGGGAAAATCTTGCCGCCTACCGCGACGAATTCGAGCTCGGCGTGCCCGCAGAAGAGGACCTCCGGGCGGCGGAGACGGCGGTCCGGAGGGAGGAAGAACTCGGGCGGCGGCTGTCCTCCCCCCATGCGGAGAGCCCGCGCGGGCGGGAACTCAAAGAAAGATTCCGCAGCGCGCCCACCGAGGAGAAACTCGGCGCGGTCGCGCGGGCGGCGGAGGCATACAGGGACGCCGAACAGCGGTATAACGCCCTGCCCGATACGGTCGCGGGGGCGGCGCGGGAGAGCGCGGGAAAGAAAAAACCCCTCTTTATAGGGCTTGCCGCCGTCTCCGTTCTTCTCATCCTTGCGGGGATCGGGCTCGCATGCGCCTCCGCCGCGGCGGGGGCCGCCCTCCTCTACGCGGGCATCGCGGCCGGCGCCGTGGGGCTCCTTGCCCTCGTCCTCGTCGGATTTTTCTACCTCAACAAGAAGGCGGAGACGGCGGGCGGCGGGCTCGCCGCAAACCCCGAAAAAGAGGACATGGGTCGCAAAAAAGACGAACTGTATGCGAATTTGCAGGCGCTCTTGCTCCCTTACGGCTACTCCTTCGAGAGCGGCGAAAAGTATGCAGTGAAGACCTTTTTCGACGACGCGGAGGCGTATTCCGCCCTCCTCAAAGAGGAGCGGGCGTGCGAGGATGCGCGGAGAGAAGCGGAAAAAGAGCTTGCCGACGTCCAAAGACAACTCGATACGTTTTTCAAGCGGTACGGGGTCGTGGAGGAGACGCGCAGCGACGCGCTCTCCCGGCTCCGCATGGACGTAAAGGAATATGCCTCCCTCACGGAGCGCAAAGAAAAAGCGGAGCAGGAGGAGGCTTCCGCCCGCCGCGAACTCGAGGCGCACGAGGAGGACGTCGCGCGGTTCTGCGAAAAATACGGGCTGCAAACGGCGGGATTGGAGCAGACGCTCCGCACCGTCGAGCAGGACAGGAACGCCGTCGAAAGCGCCAAAAGGACCCGCTTCGAGCGGCAGGAGGGGGCGGAAAAGTTCCGCCGCGAGAAAAACCTCACCGAGCGCCCGCAAGAGGGCGCGTATGACCTCGGGGCACTCAACGCGGACCTCGGCGAACTCCGCAAGAAACAGACGCAGTGCACTTCGGAGATTTCCGAAGACGAATTCCTCGCGGGAGACCTTCCCGACTGCGAGCGGGAGCTCGAAGAGGCGCAGGAAAAACTGAACGGATACCGGGAGACCCACCGTCTCCTCACGAAGACGGCCGACTTTCTGAAAGCCGCGGACGAGCGCCTCAAGGAGAAGTACATAAAGCCCGTAAAGGATAAGTTTACGGAGTACTCCCGCGACCTCGAAAAGGCGCTCGGGGAGAAGATCACGGTGGGCGCCGACTTCAAGGTGCGCTTCGAGAGCTGCGGCGCCGAGCGGGACGGGGAGCACCTGAGTTCGGGGCAGAGGAGCGTGGTCGCGCTGTGCTTCCGCCTCGCCCTCATCGAAAATATGTACGACAAGGAGAAGCCCTTCCTCCTCCTCGACGACCCCTTCGCGAGCCTCGACGAGGAGCATTTCGAGCGGGCGAAGACCCTCCTTATCGGTCTCTCGCAGCGGATGCAGATCGTGTACTTCACCTGCCATAAAAGCCGCGCGATCGAATAGCAGGGTGCGAAAACCGACTGAAACTCCGCGCAGGCGCAAACCGCCCGCGCGGTTTTTTTGTTGATAAGAAGGAATGTTTCTCGGCGCCCCCGTGGGAGGCGCTTTTCCTCTTGCCTCCCCCCTTATACTTGAGGGGGGAGGGTAGGGTGAGGGGTGCAAGACCTGCCCCCTCCGCGGAAGGGGGGTAGGGGGTGGGCGGCACACCCACTCCTCATACCGAGGGCGTAGCCCGAGCGTATCTTGAAAGATTCGCTCGCTTCGCTCGGAATGAGGGGGACTTGCCCTCGCACCGAACCAACCAATCTTGCTTCCCCCTTTTTTGGGGAAGTACTCCGATTTTTGTGGAATTTTACAATTTCACTCTTGACATTTTTATGAAATGTGTTATATTAGTGTAACATCTCCCCACGCGCGCGCAAGGGTACGCCGTGCGGAAGGGTATTCCCATGCTCGATAAGTTCTATGCACAACTTGCGGAGACGTCTCCCGTATCCGTCGTCATCATCTCGGTCGCCATCATGCTGCTGGCGGGCTTTTTGGGCACGCGCATCACGAAACTTTTGCGGCTCCCGAATGTCACGGCGTACATCCTCGTCGGCATCCTGCTCGGGCCCTACTGCCTGAAACTCGTGCCCTCCTATGTCTCCGAGGGGATGGACTTCATCTCCGACATCGCCCTCGCCTTCATCGCGTTCGGCATGGGGGAGTATTTCCGCTTCGATAAATTCAAGAAAAACGGCGGAAAAGTCGTCGTCATCACCCTCTTTGAGGCCCTTTTGGCCTCCGTGCTCGTCTTTATCTTAACTTATTTTATTTTACGCCTCGGGCTCGCCTTTTCCATCGTCCTCGCCGCCCTCGCTTCGGCGACTGCCCCCGCCTCGACGATGATGACCATCCGCCAGACGCAGGCGCACGGCGACTTTGTGGATACTCTCTGCTCGGTCGTCGCCCTCGACGACGTCGTCAGCCTCGTGGCGTACAGCGTGGCGATCTCCGTCGCCCTCTCCACCCTCGGCGGCGGGTTCTCGGCGCACGACGTCCTCCTGCCCATCCTCTGGAACGCCGTCATGATCGGCATCGGGATCTTCCTCGGGTTCCTCTTGAAGGCGGTGATGGCGAAGCGCTCCACCGACAACCGCCTCATCGTCTCGCTCGCCATGCTCTTCGCCCTGTGCGGACTGGGCGCGGCGGTGGGGGTGTCCCCCCTCCTCGGGTGCATGGCGATGGGCACGGTGTATAGGAACGTCTCGGGCGACGACAAGCTCTTCAAGCAACTCAACTATTTTTCGCCCCCCATCCTCCTTTTGTTCTTCGTGAATTCGGGGATCGGGTTCAACCTCTCCGCCCTCGTCTCCACGGGGAGCGCGGGCGGCGTACCCCTCATCGCGGTCGGCGCGCTCTACTTCTTCGTCCGCGTCGCGGGGAAGTATTGCGGCGCGGTCGCGGGGTGCGCCATCGTCAAAAAGGAGAAACGGGTGCGCAATTATCTCGGGCTCGCCCTCGTCCCACAAGCGGGCGTCGCCATCGGGCTTGCCGCACTCGGCGCACGGGTGCTCGGCGGCGAGACGGGCGCCATGCTCGAGACCATCGTCCTCTCCTCGAGTATTTTATACGAGCTCGTCGGCCCCGCGCTCGCCAAACTCTCCCTCTATCTTTCGGGGTCCTACGGCAAGCGCGCACAGCCCGAGGAGGAGCCCCCGCCCGCGCGGGAGGAAGAGGTCGCCCGCCTCAAAGAGCGGCTGTGCGAGATCGAGCGGGAGATCTCCGTGAAGGAGTACGCCCGCACCCCCGAGGAGGAGGCTTTCCTCGAGGCAACTTCCGCGGGCTCGGAATACAATAGAAAGAAATTCATCAACAAGAGGTAAAAGTATGGCTCCCGACATCATTGCACATTGGCTCGGAGAATGGGCGTCCGAGATCAATATCGCCTCCACGGCGCTTAAAACGGTCCTCGTGATCCTCCTCGCCGCCGTCCTCGGCTGCGAACGCGCCCGCAACCGCCACGCCGCGGGCCTGCGGACGATGATCGTGCTCTCCATCGGCTCCATGTTCGCGGGGCTTGCCGACGTGTATTTCATCAAAGTCCTCGGCGTCAACTTCTCCTTCCTCTCCGCCGCGGTCATCATCGGCATCTCCATTATTACGGCGAACACCATCGTCTTCTCCTCGAAAAATCAGATCATGGGCGTCACGACTTCGGTGGGACTTTGGTCGATGTCTATCCTGTCTTCCCTCATCGGGATCGGGTTCTACACCGCCGCCCTCATCGGCTTCGCCGCCCTCATGATCGGGCTTCTGGCGTTTTCGGGATTGGAGACCTATATCAAGAACAAGTCCGACCATTTCGAGATCCACCTCGAACTCAAATCCCGCGACAGTTTGCAGGACTTTATCTCGGCGGCGCGGGAGTTCGGGCTCAAGATCGATAACCTCGAACTCAACCCCGCTTACAACAACTCGGGACTCGCCGTGTACTCCGTGAAGTTCACCGTCGTGGGGCAGGCGCTCAAAAAGAAGCGCCACAGCGACATCATCGAGGCGCTCTCCGTCCTCGACTGCGTGTATTTCATCGAAAAGATCGGCTGACAAGAGGGGCGCAAAATCTTCCCCCTTCATCGGAGGGGGGTAGGGGGTGGGGCGGAATTAGTGGGAACCTGCCCTCGCCCCTCGGGGGGCGAGGGGTAGGTGTGCGGGGGCTATAAAACACGTCATGTTGAGCATCTCCATGCGCTCGAGCTTTTCGAGATAGTCGTGCGGGGCGCTATAAAACACGTCATGTTGAGCTTGTCGAAACATGACCTTATAAGATTCCTCACGTCCGTTCGGAATGACGGAATAAGTCGGCAGAGCGAAAGCCCCCTCCATCGGAGGGGGGGTAGGGGGGTGGGCGGAACACCTGCTCCTCATACCGAGGGCGTAGCCCGAGCGTATTTTGAAAGATTCACTCGCTCCGCTCGGAATGAGGGGAATGTGCCCTCGTCCCGAACCAACCGCCCTTGCTTCCCCCTTTTGGGGCGCCGCAGGCGTGCCTTGTGCTGAAGTATCCCGGAGGGGGGATAGGGGTTTGCCGTTATACCCCGAAACCCCTTCAGTCACGGCAAGAGCAGCCGTGACAGCTCCCCCAAGAGGGGGAGCCAAGAAAAAGGGCGAAAGGCACGCCACCCCCCTTGATCCCCCCGCCAAAGACAGGGGGTTTCTTTCTGCACACCCCGATTTGCGGTTTTTCACTTCCTCCCTCGTTTGAGGGGGAGGGCAGGGCGGGGGGAGTAACAAAAAGTGCGCACTTCGTACTTTGGGTTCTTTCGACAAGCCGCGCCGACCGCAAAATGCGATCGGCGTGGCGTGTTTGTAGAGGTAGTTTTTGTGGCTCCCCGCTTCGCGCGGCTTTGATTGATTTCTTTTTTCGGTTTTGTATGTCGGCAGGGCGTGTGCTTGTCTGCGGCGGCGTCAGCCGCCGCACTTGTTCAAGACAAGCACACGCCCTGCTATCACAAGGGATAATCAAGGGATAAAGAAAGGATAATGTTTAACTTAAAAGAACATATATCCGCCTGAAAAAATTTTTTCGTTATAAGACTTAAATTCAGTTATAGAATTGGAATAGTTAGTAATCTTTTCACCGTATGATTTTGAGCATAAAAAACTTTTAGATTTTATAATATTGCAATCCTCATCAAAATCAACTATTAGGAATGAGTAAAAAAACCACCCGCTATTGTCTTTAATTGTTCTAAATAAGTGTTTATATATAATTAAATTGCTATTGGGAATGTCGGCTTTGATTTTGTCATTAACACATAGATTAAAGGGATAATGTTTTAGTGGCATATAATTTTTAGGATGTTGTTCAAAAAAACTGCTGTTCCCAATCCTGGTGATGTGGCTTTTGCTTATCAAGATTGCACCTGTTCCACAATCATCTAAAACGCATGTGCTTTTGTTCATAAAGCACAATCGCAATCCGTTTTTTGCGTTAAAGTAATCGCCTGGAGTTATGTTTTTATCCAAGCATAATATTTTAGGGAAATTCTCCTCACTTCGATAAACGCAATTTATTCCTCCTCGACACAGATCCAAAGTGGAAAAAGGACAGCATTTTATATCAAGGCATTGAACCGAATGATAGTTTTCATAACAATTATAATATTTAAAATGTAATTTACTTTGAATTAGTTTCGCTTTATCGAATTTTTCCTTATATCTTTTCCCCGATAATTGCAAGGAATGTCCCACACTACATTTGAAAAATATTGGAATATCCGAGTCAAGGCTAACGGTGTCTGGTTGTAGCGCACCATTTTTCTCAACATCCCAAAAACGCCCTATACATGTATCGCTTATATTTTCTTCCACAGGTTTTTCGTAGCGTAAAGAATAAATCGAATTCCTGTTGTCATTAAACTCTTGATATGTAATATCAGGGTGTTTCTCGTGGTTCGTTATGTCGCTCAAAATTTTTAGAACTTCATTTAGTGTTATTACTAAATCTGCTTTGGTCATAGGGCTATAAGGGGCTTGATTGATTATATAATCAGATACCGCTAAATTGGGCAGCCCATTTTCCCTTATTCTAATCAAAAACACGCCATTTTTCGATAATTCAATGCTTTTATAGGTATCGCTTTCGGCTTTGTTTTTGTG
>CANREU010000013.1 GCA_947629725.1 uncultured Clostridia bacterium | reverse complement strand
CATCGCCTTCACATCGGAGACGAGTGCGTGGCGGTCCCCCGTAAAGAGGACGGCGAGGATGGGCTTGAGTTCCTCAAAGAAAAATCCGTTCGTGAGGAAGTTTTCGCGCAGCGGGAAGATGTATTCCTTCCCCCCGCAATAGAGGTGTGCCTCATCCTTTTCCACGCAGAAGGCGAACTCCTTCACGCGCTCCGCGAGGGGCAGAAGGTCCTCTATCCGCGTGCAAATTTCTACTTCGACGGCGGCGGGCCGCTCCGCGGGGAAAAATCCGCTGTCGATGAGGGAGCGGAATTCGAGGCGGGCAAAGAAAGCGCGCGCCTCCTCGGGGAAGGGCAGGGTGAGTTTACAGTCCCCGAGCGAGAGCTCGAGGGGCACGGCGGTGTCGATCGTGGCAAGGGTGTGGGAGAGCTCCGCCGACTCCCTCCCCGCCTCGAGTTTTGCCCGCATGTTTTTGGGAAGGGCGTCGAGATTTGCATACAGCTTTTCGACGGAGCCGTATTGGTTCAAGAGTTCAAACGCGCTCTTCTCTCCGACCCCCTTGATCCCGGGGATATTGTCCGCCGAATCGCCCTGCAAGGCCTTCAGTTCGACGACCTGCCACGGTTCTATCCCCTCTTTCTCGCGGAAATTTTCGGCGGTGAGGAGGTCGATGTCCGTCACGCCGCGGCGGGTGAAACACACGGTCACGTCCTCGCGGACGAGCTGGTAGGCGTCGCGGTCGCCCGTATAGATATATTTGTGCACCCCGGGGAATTTGCGGCTCACCGTGCCGATGAGGTCGTCCGCCTCATACCCCTCCTTCTCGAGGATGCAGATCTTCATCGCGCGGAGCAGGTCTTTTAAGACGGGGACCTGCTGCCGCAGCTCCTCGGGCATGGGTTTGCGGGTCGCCTTGTAGCCGTCGTACATTTTGTGGCGGAAGGTGGGCGCGTGCAGGTCGAAGGTGACCGCGAAATACTCGGGCTTCTCGTCTTCCAAAATTTTGAAAACGAGCTTTACGAAGCCGAAAATGCCGTTGGTGGGGAGCCCGTCCTTCGTGGTGAACGTCCCCATCGCGTAGTACGCGCGGTTCAAGAGGCTGTTGCCGTCGATGAGTATCAACTTTTCCATGCCCTTATTGTACCACGCTTTTGCGCATTTTGCAAGAATATCCGCAAAATCGCTTGATTTTTCGGGCGACCTATTATATAATTGACCTGTTTCGACCGCATGCCGGTGTGGTGGAATTGGCAGACGCGCTGGACTCAAAATCCTGTGGTAGTGATACCGTGTGGGTTCGACCCCCACCACCGGCACCAAGTAAGTATGATCCGAACCAAATGCTCGTAACGAGTGGGCGGTTCGGGTCTGCTTTTTATTTGTGTGCTTCCCCTGCTTGCGTTTCTTTTGTTTTTATGGTATCATGATAGCGATAAACGGCAATATAGCGGAGGAATTATGCCATCGAGCAAGGAATATTTGAATTTCATTTCAGAGCAACTTTCGGGCTTGAAGGACATCGCCTACAAGCCGATGATGGGCGAAATTCTGCTCTACTACCGCGGCAAACTTGTCGGCGGGATCTACGACGACCGATTGCTCGTAAAACCCGTGAGATCCGCTCTATCCTATCTGCCACAGGCGGAGTATTCCTTGCCGTATGAAGGCGCAAAGGAAATGCTGCTTGTGGACAACGTGGATGATAAGGTCTTTTTGACAGGACTGTTTGAGGCAATGTACGACGACCTGCCGATGCCGAAAGCCAAAAAGCGGTAAATTCAATTTCACGGAACAAGGAAAGCGAGGGCGGCTTGTCCTCGCTTTTTCGCTGCTGCGTTTAAGAGCCCGTTTAGCTCCGTACCCGTTATTTCCCCTCGTAGCCGCCATCGGGGTGAATGATGTGCGCGCCCTTCACGTCGAGGTCGGCGAGGCGCTTGTCCTTCAATACGGTGCCCCGCTGGACGGCGAGATTGCCGTATTTCCCGCGCAATTTTGCGATGGCGGCATCCAATTTTTCCGCACGCTCCTCCTTGCGGTAGTCCGAAAAGAGGTCGAGCTGCTCGGCGCCGAGCGAAAAATCGCACACCGAAACGCCCACGGCGCGCACGGGGAGCCGCCACGGATAGACCTCGCGGAAGAGCTTCATCGCGCAATCGGCGATCTCCTTCCCGCTGCGGGTGGGGCGCTCGAGCTTGCCCTGCTTGCCGTAGTGCCGCAATTCGTTGTCCGTCACCGTGATCTTTACGGTGCGGGCGCGCCCGAGGTCGGTCTCCGAAAGGCGGGCCGCGACGCTGTCCGAAAGGAGGATCATGAGGATGCGCACCTCGTCTTCATTCACAAGGTCGCGGTAGCAGGTGAGGCTGTTGCCGATGCTCTTCGCCTCTCTCGTCTCCCCGCGGGGACGGACGAGCGAATCGTCCTCGCCGCGCGCATAGCGGTGCAGGGTGCTCCCCCACTTGCCGAGCTCGGAAACGAGCCTGTCTTCGTCCGCATTCGCGAGGTCGCCAATGGTGGAAATGCCCATGAACGAGAGCTTTTTCGCGGTCGCGGCCCCCACGAAGAGGAGGTCGGCGGCGGGCAGACGCCACACCGTTTCGCGGTAGTTTTCGGGGGTGATCTCGGTGACGGCGTCAGGTTTTTTCATGTCCGAGCCGAGCTTGGCGAAGATCTTGTTCCAACTCACGCCGACGCTTACGGTGACCCCGAACTCCCGCTTCACCGTCTCGCGGATCTCGTCGGCGATCTTCCGCCCGCTCCCGAAGAGATCGCGGCTCGCCGTCACGTCGAGCCAGCACTCGTCGATGCCGAAGGGCTCGATGAGGTCGGTGTAGCGGTCGTAGACGGCGCGGACCTTCTCCGAGACGCGAAGATAGGCAGGAAAATCGGCGGTGACCCGCTCGAGGGCGGGGCACTTCTTCTTCGCCTGCCAAAAGACCTCCCCCGTCTTCACCCCCATCGCCTTCGCGAGCCCGTTCTTTGCGAGCACCACCCCGTGACGGTCCTCCATGCTCCCGCAGACGGCGAGGGGCTTTTCGCGCAGTTCTGGGTGCCGAAGCATCTCGACGGACGCGTAGAAATTGTTGAGATCGCTGTGCAGGATGCAGCGCTCCGTTTTCACCCCTCTACCTCCACGAACCAACGCTCTTTTTCGGGCTCATAGTAGAGCCGACGCTCCCGCCCGCCCATCATGCAGGTGTAGCGGACGGGCAGGATCGCACTCACCCGCGCAGGCGCTTGCTCGATATACTTCAATTTATCGACAGGGAAACGTCTCCCGTCCTCCCATACGACCTCGACGGGACGGATCCCGCCGTAGCGCGAGAACCGCGCGAGGATCTCCACGCACACCTTCCGATATTCCATAACGGAAGTTTACGCATTCCGTGTCCCGCTATGAGGAAAAACGCGGCAAAAAGCCGCATTTTCCCCATATTATGCGTGACATAGTACTACGCAAAAGTCAAATTTTTTAATTTTCGTACCCGTTCGGATTGTTCTTCTGCCAATTCCACTGGTCGAGGCACATCTTCTCGAGGTCGTATTCCGCCTTCCAGCCGAGTTCCTTTTCCGCCTTTGCGCTCGTTGCGTAGCAGGCGGGAACGTCCCCCGCGCGGCGGGGTTTGATGGAGTAAGGCAGTTTCTTGCCGCAGGCCTTCTCGAAGGCGTGGATCATATCGAGCACGCTGTAACCGTTGCCCGTGCCGAGGTTGTAGACGTGCGCCCCCGTCTTCCCGTCGAGCCCCTTGATCGCGGCGACGTGCCCCTTCGCGAGGTCGACGACGTGGATATAGTCGCGCACCCCCGTGCCGTCGGGCGTGGGATAGTCGTTGCCGAACACCCCGATCTCCTTGAGTTTCCCGCTCGCGACCTGCGCCACATAGGGCATGAGGTTGTTGGGGATCCCCTTGGGGTCCTCCCCGATGAGCCCGCTCTCGTGCGCGCCCACGGGGTTGAAGTAGCGAAGGAGGGCGACCGTCCACTCGGGGTCGGAGACGCACAGATCCCGCAAAATATTCTCCTGCATGAACTTGCTTGTGCCGTAGGGATTGGTCGTCCCGCCGACGGCGCACTCCTCGTCGAGAGGCAGCCGCTCGGGGTTGCCGTACACCGTCGCGGAGGAGGAGAACACGAAGTTCTTCACGCCGAATTTGCGCATCGTCTCGAGGAGCACAAGGGTGGAAACGAGGTTGTTGTCGTAGTACTCGAGAGGCTTTCTCACACTCTCGCCGACCGCTTTGAGCCCCGCAAAGTGGATGACCCAATCGATCTCGTGCGCCGTGAAGATGAGTTCGAGCGCCGCGCGGTCGCGCACGTCGTTCTCATAGAAGACGACCTTCTTCCCCGTGATCTTCTCCACACGCTTCAGGGATTCTCTGTTCGCGTTCTCCAAATTGTCGATGACGACGACGTCATACCCCTCGTTCAGCAGTTCCACCACCGTGTGCGAGCCGATGAAGCCCGCGCCGCCCGTAACCAAAACTCTCATGATACACCTCTCAATTTTTTGATTTTCTTCCCTATTTCCCCTGATTTTTTGCCAAAATACCTATCAAACGCGCACGTCTCCCCTTTCGCCGAGGAGCGCGGCGTGCTTTTTGAGGATGGGGACGATCTCCCCTTCGATGAACTCCTCCGTCTGGCGGGGCGCCCGCCCGACGAACTTTTTCGCGTCCACGATCTCGGGGAGCCTTGCGTGCACCGCCTCAAAGAGCGGGTCCACGGCGATCCGCGCGAGGAGATCGTTTTCCTTCCCCTCCTGCTTTACCGCCATGCCTGCCTCCTGCGAAAGGACGCGGATGCGCTCGTGCAGTTCCTGTCTATCGCCCCCCGCCTTCACGCACTCCATGAGAATGTTCTCCGTCGCCATGAAGGGAAGCTCCGCCGCGACGTGCTTGGCGATCGTCTTTTCATAGACGACGAGATTTTCCGCCACGTTCATGTAGAGATTGAGGACGGCGTCCACCGTGAGGAAGGCCTGCGCATTGACGATACGGCGGTTTGCCGAGTCGTCGAGGGTGCGCTCGAACCACTGTGTGGACGCGGTGAACGCGCTGTTCACGGGCAGAGAGAGCATGTAGCGGCAGAGGCTCCCCATCCGCTCGCAGCGCATGGGATTGCGCTTATACGCCATGGCGGAAGAGCCGATCTGCGATTTCTCAAAGGGCTCCTCCACCTCCTTCATGTTCTGCAAAATGCGGATGTCGTTGGAGAATTTATAGGCGCTCTGGGCGATCTGCGAGAGCACGCAGAGCACGTTATAGTCGAATTTGCGGGGGTACGTCTGCCCCGTGACGGCGTAAACTTTTTCATACCCGAGCTTTTCGACGACCCGCTTTTCGAGTTCCTTCACCTTTTCGCCGTCGCCGTCGAAGAGGTCCAAAAAGCTCGCCTGTGTGCCCGTCGTCCCCTTCACGCCGCGGAGGCGGAACTTTGCAAGGAGGGCGGTGAGGCTCTCGTAGTCGAGCATGAGGTCCTGAAGCCACAGGGTCGCCCGCTTCCCGACCGTCGTGAGTTGGGCGGGCTGGAGGTGGGTGAAGCCGAGGGTGGGCACGTCCTTATAGCGGAGGGCGAAGTTTTTGAGTTTTTCCATTACGTTGACGAGCTTTTTTAAGAGGATCTCCAGCCCGTCCCTCATGATCATCAGCTCCGAATTGCAGTCGACAAAGCAGCTCGTCGCGCCGAGGTGAATGATCCCCTTTGCGGAGGGCGCGGCGTCGCCGTAGGCCTTCACGTGCGCCATCACATCGTGCCGCACCTCGCGCTCATACTTTTCCGCGCGCTCGTAGTCGATGTCCTCCGCATGCGCTTTGAGTTCCTCTATTTGCTCCTCCGTGATGGGGAGCCCGAGCTCCTTTTCGCTCTCGGCGAGGGCGATCCACAGTTTCCGCCAAAGGCGGAAGCGCTTCCCGTCGCCGAAGTTTTCCTGCATTTCCCTGCTCGCATAGCGGGTGTTCAGCGGATTTTCGTAGATGGTTTTATCCGACATGTTCCCTTCCTCTTCTATCTTACGCCTTCTCGGGCGCGGGGTATTCCGTTCCGAAGATCTCCGCCGTGACCCGCTTTATCCGCTGTGCGGAGAGGGGCCTGTCGCGGAAGTCGGTGCGGCAGGAGGCGATCCCGTCCACCGTCTCCATCCCCTCCGTCACCTTGCCGAAGGCGGCGTACTGCCCGTCGAGATGAGGGGCGTCCGCGTGCATGACGAAGAACTGCGAGCCCGCCGAGTCGGGGTGCTGCGCCCGCGCCATCGAGAGGACGCGTCGGGTCCCCCCCCCCCTGTATCATGAATCCCGCGATCACGCGGTGGAAGATCGCGCCGTCGTAGAATCCCTTCTTCACGAGGAAGAGGAAGTTGTTCACCGTGTTGGGCGCGTATTCGGGATAGAGTTCCGCCCGAAACGTTTTGCCATTTTCCATTTCAAAGGTTACGATGGGATTTGCCATAGAGTGCTCCTTTAACCGCCGAATTTGAATTTTATTGTGAAGTCGAACTTGATCTCCGTGTAGCGGGAGCCGAAGTAGTCCTTGAGTTTTCCGCTCAGGATCCCAGCCAAAAAGCGGGGCATCGTCACTTCCGCAAGCTCCGCGCACCCCGCGAATGCGTCGCTGCCGATGGAGCGCACGCTGTCGGGGATCACGACCCGCTTGAGACTCACACAGTCTTTGAACGTCCCGTCGCCAATCCGTTTCAGTCCCTCGGGGAGGATCGCCTGCGTGATGAAGCGGCACCGCTCGAAGAGGTAGTTGCGCGCCTCATACATGCCCTGCGGAAGGGTCACAGACCCTTTCAGTGCCCGCGGTACGTACACCGCCTCTGTGAGTTCGCGGTTGTAGAGGATCCCCTCCCTGCTGCAATAGCGGGGATTGTCCTCCGCGACGAGGATGCGCTCGAGGTTGCCGCACCCGTAGAAGGCGCTGCTCTCGATCTCCTCCACCCACGCGGGGATGCGCACTTCCGTCACCGTTTTACAGCCTTCAAACGCCTCTCCGCCCAAGCGGGTTATCCCCTCGGGTATGCACACGAGGCTCTCCGTGCCCGTGTAGCGATATAGGGCGCCGTTCCGCACGCGGAAGTCCCCCCGCCGTTTCTCCGCGGCGGCTCGCTCCGCCTCGATCTGCTGCACTTTTTCGCGAAGATCGCGCAGTTCCGCCTCCATCGCGCGCTCTTCCTCCTCGCGGCGGCGACGCGCCTCGGGCGTGTGCTGCGCCACAAAGGCGAGGATGCGGGAGTAGGCGTCGGGCTTCGTGAGGTCGATCCCCTGCAATTTTCCCTCTCTCCCCGGGAGCCGTTCGACGGGCGTCCCGCGGAAGACGACGGTGAGAGCGTCCGATTCCTTTTCCTCGTCGTTGACAAGTTTTAAAAAGCGGGTGTATTCGTTTTTGACCCACTTGGTCTGCAAGTAGTCCTCATCCGAACAGATGAGGAGCATGCAGGAGGCGGAGTGAAGAGCGTAGAGAATGAGGGCCTCGTAATCCGCGCCCGTCCTCTCGCCGACGCTCTCCTCCGAATAAAAGGGCTTGTAGCCGCTCTTTTCGAGATAGCGGAAGAGTTTGAGCGCCTCGTGGCTGTCCTGCGTGGTGCCCCCCTCCCCGTCTGAAATTTTGGCGCAGAGAAAGCAGTCGTAACGGACGCCCGCGCGGCGCAGCGCGCGGAATTCGCGGCGGATGCGCTCGATCTCCCTCGCCCGTTCCTTGTAAACTTCCCGCTGTTCCTCCGTCGCAAGTTCGAGTGCGCGGAGGTAGTTTTTGTCCGAAAAGATATATTTTTCCGCAACTTCGTGGACGACGGGGCGCAGGCGGGGCGGCTCGCTCGCCTCGTCCTTTAAGTACTGCACTTTGAGTGCAGCGAGCGCCATGCCGAAATACGCCTCGGGCTCCTCCGCGTCGAGTTCTGCCGCCTTGCGGTAGGCGGCGTATGCCTCGTCGAAACGGCAGGTGTCGAGGTCGTGCTCCCCCTGATCGAGGAAGGTACGCGCCCTCCCCTCCCGCGAAAGCACGAGAGACGTCCCGCAATATTTGCACCGCACGACCCGCCCGATCCCGCTGTCCGCGTCGAGCGGCGCGCCGCAGCATTTGCAGACGAGCTCCTTCAGTTCCATTCCTTCCTCCGCCCGTTATTCGTACTTTTCGACGGCCGTTCCCGCCTCTCCGAAGAGCTGCATGGAAAATTCGTCGGGATAGCCTTCCTTGTAGACGACCCGCTTGATCCCCGCATTGATGATCATCTTTGCGCAGATGACGCAGGGCTGGTGGGTACAATAGAGGGTCGCCCCCTCGATCTCCACGCCGTACTTCGCCGCCTGTATGATGGCGTTTTGCTCGGCATGGGCGGCGTAGCAGATCTCCGCGCGGGTCCCGCTCGGGATGTTGTTCTCTGTGCGGAGGCACTTGCCCCGCTCCACGCAGGAGACGATCCCCGCAGGCGCGCCGTTGTAGCCCGTCGCCATCACCCGCTTGTCGCGCACGATGATCGCGCCGACCTTGCGGCGGAGGCAGCTTGCCCAGCTGCCGACCTGCTCGGTGAGCTCCATAAATCTGCCGTCCCACTTGTCCATGTTCTTTTCCTCCGCTAACGATTATAGCACAAACGCGCGGAAAGCGCAAGGATTTTCCGAGAAATACCCCTTCCTTCCGCCATTTTTCCCCGCCCGCGCCCTCCTCTTTCCGAAAGGAGGACGGCGGCTCCGCCCTCCCGTAAAATTTTCCGAAAAAAATTTTGTTTTTCGTTTGACAGCGCCGTCTTTCCGTTTATAATAAATAGGAACGAACGCAGGCAACTGCGAAGCAAAAAAAACGGAGGTCATCATGAACATCAAACCCTTGTTCGACAAAGTGGTCGTCGAAGCGGTCACAGTGGAAGAAAAGACGAAGAGCGGGTTCTATCTCCCCTCTTCCGCGCAGGAAAAGCCGCAGACCTGCGTCGTCGTCGCGGTCGGCCCCGGCGGGATCGTCGACGGAAAAGAAGTGAAAATGCAGGTGCAGGTCGGCGAGAAAGTGCTCTGCTCCAAGTATGCGGGCACCGATTTCAAGGTGGACGGCAAGGAGTTCACCATCATCAAGCAGTCCGATATTTTGGCGATCGTAGAATAAATTCAAGGAGATTCAAATCATGGCAAAGCAAATCAAATACGGCGACGAGGCGAGAAAGGCGCTCGAAACGGGCGTGAACGTCCTCGCCGACACGGTGAAGATCACTCTCGGCCCCAAAGGCAGGAACGTTGTCCTCGATAAGAAGTTCGGCGCTCCCCTCATCACCAACGACGGCGTGACCATCGCAAAGGAGATAGAGCTCCCCGATCCCTTCGAGAACATGGGCGCCCAGCTCGTGAAAGAGGTCTCCACCAAGACGAACGACGTCGCGGGAGACGGCACGACGACGGCTGTCCTCCTCGCGCAGGCGATCATCCGCGAAGGGCTCAAAAACCTCGCCGCGGGCGCCAACCCCATCATCCTGAAGAAGGGGATCGACAAGGCGGTCGAGACGGCGGTCGAGCAGGTGAAGTCCATCTCCAAGACGGTGGACGGCAAGAAGGCCATATCTCAGGTCGCCTCCATTTCCGCGGGCGACGAGACGGTCGGCGAACTCATCGCGAACGCGATGGAGATCGTGGGCAAAGACGGCGTCATCACCGTGGAAGAGGGCAAGTCTATGACGACCGAACTCAACACCGTCGAGGGCATGCAGTTCGACCGCGGCTACGCTTCCGCCTACATGGTGACCAACACCGACAAGATGGAGGCCGTGCTCGACAATCCCTACATTCTCATCACCGATAAGAAGATCTCCAATCTGCAGGAGATCCTCCCCATCGTCGAACCCCTCGCCCAGCAGGGCGCAAGGCTCCTCATCATTGCGGAAGACGTCGAGGGCGACGCGCTCGCCGCACTCATTGTGAACAAGCTCAAGGGCGTGTTCAACTGCGTGGCGGTGAAGGCCCCCGGCTTCGGCGACAGAAGGAAGGCGATGCTCGAAGACATCGCGACCCTCACGGGCGGCACCGTGATCACCTCCGACCTCGGCTACGAGCTCAAGGACGCGACGGTCGACATGCTCGGCAGGGCGAACCAGGTCAAAGTCGATAAGGACAACACGACCATCATCGACGGCGCGGGCGACAAGGAAGCCATCAAGGCGCGCGTCGCCTCCATCAAGTCTCAGATCGAGGTCACGACCTCCGATTACGACAAAGAGAAGCTGCAGGAGCGCCTTGCGAAACTCGCGGGCGGCGTGGCGGTCATCAACGTCGGCGCGGCGACCGAGGTCGAGATGAAGGAAAAGAAGCTCCGCATCGACGACGCACTCGCGGCTACCCGCGCGGCGGTCGAAGAGGGCTATGTGCCCGGCGGCGGCGTTGCCCTCCTCTCCTGCGTCCCCGCTCTGAAGCGGCTCGTCGCGAGCCTCAACGGCGATGAGAGAACGGGCGCGCAGATCATTCTGAAGGCGTGCGAAGAGCCCGTCCGCCAGATCGCGAAGAACGCGGGCGTCGACGGCTCGGTCGTCGTCGACAAGATCCTCGCAAAGAAGCAGACCAACTACGGCTTCGACGCACTCAAAAACGTGTATGCCGACATGGTCGAGAGCGGCATCATCGACCCGACGAAGGTCACCCGCTCCGTGCTTCAAAACGCGGCTTCCGTCGCCTCCACCCTCCTCACGACCGAATCGGTCGTCACCGACATCCCCACCCCTCCCGCTCCTCCCGCGCCCGCGGGCGGCGGCATGGACGGCATGTATTGAGAAAGGAAAAACCGGAGCTCTCGGGCTCCGGTTTTTTTATGCTTTTTGCGATGAGAAAGGGAGCCTCACGGCTCCCCTATCGTTGTTTTTCTGACCCCATTATGCGTTTTTGTACTTTTCATAGGTGGCGCGGAGCCCTTCGGAGACCGTGTAGCGGGGGCGGTAGCCGAGGGCCTTTATCTTGCCCGTATCGAGCACCGCATAGCTCGCTTTGGAGACGCCGAGATTGTTCTTCGGATCGAAGTCGAACACCACTTTCTTCCCAGCAAACGAGGCAATGAGGCGGGCGTAATCGCCCAAATTCAGCCCCTCGTATTCCTCGGCGATGTTGTATGCCTCGCCGTCCGCACCTTTGAGGAGCACATAGAAGAGCCCCGCCACCGCGTCGGCGACGTAACAATAGGAAAACTCCTGCTTTCCCTCGCTCTTTAAGACGATGTCCTCCCCCGCCACCGCCTTTGCAAGGAACTGCGCGATGGCCTTCGTATCCTGCTTTTTGTCGTAGCCGAAGCAGCGGGAAAACCGCGCGACGACGCAATCCAATCCGTATTGCGCGCGGTAGGACTGGCAGAGGCTCTCCGAAAGGCGCTTGGATTCATTGTACCCCGCTCTCGACGTGTTGCAGTCGATCTTGCCGCAGTAGTCCTCCTTCATTGGTTCGCCCTCCCCTTCGCCATAAATTTCGACGCTGGAGGCGAGCAAGAAACGCTCCGAATGCCATTCCTTCGCTGCTTCGAGAAGGTTATAGCAGCCGAAAATGTTCGTCGTGATCGTCCCGACGGGGTCCGCGCTGTACTGTTTGGGGTGGGTGTTGGAGGCGAGATGGACGACAAAGTCCGCCCGTTTTTCGAGGCAAAGAGGCTGCGCCACGTCGTGCGCGAGGTACTCAACCCCCTCCACGCTCTCGCGGGCGGTGCGGGAAAGACTGACGACGGAAATTCCGTCGCCGGAGAGATTCCTCTGCTTCAATACGGAGATGAAGAGGCTGCCGATGAGCCCCGTCCCCCCGCTTATGAGAACGGTCTTGTTTTTCAGTTTCTCCCACGGGAGATCGAGGGCGGCGATCGCCGCCGCTTCCTCCGCATACATGTCTTTCATTTGAGCAACGTGTCCTTTTTGGCCTGGATATACGCCTTGAAGATGTAAAAGTCGTCCTTTGTAGTGAGTTTGATGTTCTTATCCGACCCCTTCGCGAAATACAGCGTCTCGCCGAGGTCGCTCATCATCGTGTTCACATAGGAGGAGGGCGAGATCCCGATCCCCTCTTTGAACGCCCTCTCGTATGCGGCATGGAGCTTGCCGAGGGAATATGCCTGCGGCGTAGAGACGCGGCGCACCGTCTCGCGGGGAATGTAGCGGGTCGTCGTCCGCTCGTCGTCCACGAGGAAGATCTGCTCGTTGTAGGGCAGGG
Source organism: uncultured Clostridia bacterium (assembly GCA_947629725.1). GTDB lineage: Bacteria > Bacillota > Clostridia > Christensenellales > Borkfalkiaceae > Gallimonas. Next base: position 6,146 of record CANREU010000013.1, on the reverse strand, counting down.
AGGTGACGGCATTCCCGCAGCGGTGGCAAGTCTCGATCACGTCGTCGAGCACGTCCTCGTCCACAAGGGGACGGATCCCGTCGTGAATGATGACGGTGTCGCCGTCCGCATGGTCGGCGCGGATCGCCTCCACGCCATTGCGGATGGACTCCTGTGCGGAAGCTCCTCCGCTCACGATCTTCTTGAGTTTTGTGATGTTGAACTGCTTCGCGAAGCAGGCGAGCACGTCGTGCCAGCCGTCGATGCAGACGGCGTAGATCTCATCCACCTTCTCGCAGTTTTGGAAGTTTTCCAGCGTGTAGATGACGATCGGCTTTTCAAGCACGGTGAGGAATTGCTTGGGGATCTCCTGCCCCATGCGGTGCCCCGAGCCCCCCGCGAGAATGAGTGCAATGTTCATCTTCTACTCCTTGTCCTTTGCGGACGAAACGAAATAAGCCTTGAGATGGTGCGTCTGCCTCTTTCTCGGGGGCGGAGGCGTCATATAGTCGCCGTAGCGGATCGTGAGAAATTTGTCATACTCCGCAAACCCGAAAAACTTGTGCCCCTCAAAATCCAATTCGATAAGATCGTCATAATAGGACTTGGGAACATCATCCAATGTTTGTCCCCATGAACGGTTATCCGACATCTCGCACTCCTCAAAGGGATATTTGAGGAGCAATTTACGGAGCCGTCCGATCGCCCGCGCCCTGCCGTAGCACATCCAAATGAGATAGAACCAAAAGAAGAACGGGCGGAGCACATACCCCCACCACCTGTCGGCAAAGATATACCAAAGGTTCATGGAAACGACGAAGTTACAGAAGAGCTCCTTGTGGTAGAGCTTTTTACGCTCTTTGGGGGTGCAGGCGGGCACGCCGTCGGCGGGGAAAATGTCGAGGTAGAGATACGGGACCTCGATGTGGGAGGTGCTGCGGATACGGCAGCCGAGGTCGAGCAGTTTCATGAAGGGATAGAGCGCCTTCTTCCCCCGATCCTCCGAGAGGGCGTATTTTTCGCCGAAGACCCCCTGTTTTCCGAGCTCGTAGAGCTTTTCATAGTCGGGACGGGGCATGATGACGTCCACATCGTCGTCCCACGGGATAAACCCCTTGTGGCGCACCGCGCCGAGAAGGGTCCCGTAGGCGAGCGAGTAGCGAAGCCCGTTTTCGCGGCAGACCCTGTCGAACTCCGTGAGGAGCCCGAGGAGGACGCCGTGCACTTCGTCCATCGAAAGATATTTCAAGAAAACACCTCTTGCATGAAAAATCCGACGTTCGCACGCCGAATTTTTCTCTCTTATTTACTTTTTACGGCGAAGGAATTTGAGGAAAGCGGGCACATGCTTCTCCTCGGATTGCGGCTCCTCGGCGGGCTCTTCGTCTGCCGTGGGCGGAGTGTAGGGCTCGGTCACCGCCGCATAGGGATCGGCGGGCGGCGCGGGCACGCGGGAAGCGTAGTTGTCGCGGCCGTAGGGATCGGCGGGAGCCTGTCCTTGTGCGGAAGTCTGTCCGTATAAGGGCTGCTCCGCACGGGGCGCGGAGGCTCTCGGGTCCGTTGCATAGGGATCGCGGCGATCCCATGCGGGCTGTTGAGGCTGTTGAGGCTGGCGGGGCTGCTGCGGTTGAGGGTTCAGGATGGGCTGAGGCTGCTGCTGTGCCGCTTCCTCGGCGGCGCGCACCCCCTCTCTCATCTCTTCGGAGGAAGGGAAGCCCGTCGCGATCACCGTCACCTGCACTTCGTCGCGGATGTTCGGGTCGATGCAGGCGCCGAAGATGATGTTTGCGGAGTAGTCCACCACGCCGTGGATGAGGGAAGCCGCCGCTTTCACCTCGTCGAAGGTGAGGTCGTTGCCGCCCACCACGTTGAGGATGACCCCCGTCGCGCCCTCGATGGTCGTGACAAGGAGGGGGCAGTTGACCGCGAGGCGCACCGCCTCCACGATCCTGTTCTCCCCTTTCGCGACGCCCACGCCCATGTGCGCAAGGCCCTTGTCCTTCAGAATGGTGCGGACGTCGGCAAAGTCGAGGTTGATGAGGGCGGGCGTGACGATGAGGTCGGCAATGCCGCGCACGCCCTGCTTGAGCACCTCGTCCGCCACGCCGAGCGCCTCCTTCATGGGGGTGTTCTTGGGGACGACGTCCGCGATCCTCTCATTGGGGATGAGGATGAGGGTGTCGACATTCTTTTTCAGATTATTGAGCCCGCGCAGGGCGTTGTCCGCACGGCGCTTGCCCTCAAACTCGAAGGGCTGGGTGACGACGGCGATGGTGAGGATCTTCTTGTCCCGCGCGAGTTTCGCGATGACGGGAGAGGCGCCCGTTCCCGTGCCGCCCCCCATGCCCGCGGTGATGAAGAGAAGATCGGTCCCCTCGAGGGCTTCGGAGAGGGCGTCCTTGCTGTCCTCCGCCGCTGCCTTGCCGATCTCGGGGTCGGCGCCGGCGCCGAGACCCTTCGTGCGGTCCGCACCGATCTGGATCTTTTTCTTGGCTTTATTGCATGCGAGCGTCTGCGCGTCGGTGTTCACCGCGATGAACTCCGCGCTCGTGATGCCCGCGTCGATCATGTTGTTGACGGCGTTGTTGCCCGCGCCGCCCACGCCGATCACGCGGATGCACGCTCTTCCGTTTTGGCGAAGCCCTTCGTCCCCCGCGGAGACGGACTTCTCAAAGGGATCGCTTTCCCCTCCGAAATAAGGCATGTCCTGATACATAATTTCAACCTCCGAATCCGTTTAGTAATTGATAGAAAAATCCGCGCTTGCGGTTGTCTTCGCACGCCATATCGAGGAGGGCGATGCGAGAACTCATTTCCGGTTTGTCGTAGTAGGGCAAGCGGGGCGCGATCGGCTCGCAGATGCGGCTGATGCTCTTGCTCATGTATTCGTGTGCGCCGCGGATCCCCGAGAGCCCCTCTCCCGAGACATAGAGCGGCTTGTTGTCGAACTCCCTGCCAGAGCAGCGGTCGAGAATGGAGTAGACGTATTCGCACAGCCCGTCGAGCCCCTCCTTCACCGCGTCCACGAGAACGGCGACGGGGATGTCGAACGTGTTTTCGCGGAGCACGAACTCAAAGGTGCCCGCGTCCTTCTTCACGAAGAGATTTGCCTTCGAGAGGAGGGTGAGCGCCCCGTCGTAGGGCACGTCGAGTTTTTCGGCGACGGCCTCCGCGATCTGTCCCCTGCCCCACCAGAAGGAGCGCTGGGCGATCACGCCGCCCCCGAGGAGGACGAGCACCGACGAGGAGAGAAATCCCACGTCGAGGAAGAGGGCGTATTCGTCGCGCGTTTCGGGCGGGATGAGATAGGACGCCATCGCAAACTGCGTGGGCAGGTAGTGAAGCCCCACTTTGGAGCCCGAGAACATCGTCTCGATCGTGTTGATGAAGTAGTCGGAGCAATAGAAATAGGAGAGTTTTCCCGAGAGCCCCTCCGAGACGATCCCCCGCGGATCGACGACGCGGCGGCGGTCGGTCGTCGTGTAGACCATGCTCGTCGCGCGGATGAAGCGGTAGCCCGCCTCCTTCGTCTTCCCGCTCTCAAAGAGAGCGTCGAGCTCCTTGTCGCCGATGCGGCGCTTCTTCTGGAAGCCGATGTTCTTCTCTTTGGGGACGACCTTCACGAACTCCCCGGGAACACCCACGTAGAGGGTGCGCAGGCGGGTGCCGCAGGTCTGTTCGACGGAGGAGATGGCGCGGGAGACCGCGTCCGACAGGCTCTGCACGTTGAGGAACTCCCCTTCGCGGTACCCGTCGTAGGGCTCCGTTTTGATCGCATTCAAAACGAACGTATTGTTGACCCCGCGCTCGCCGAAGAAGACGGCGACCTCGAAGGAGCGAATATCAAGAACCGCGACGCGATTTCGTCCCATGACACGACCTCACACTCTTTCTTTCCCTATTATAACAAAACGAATATATTCTGTCAAGAAAATCACGGAGGTTTTCGCGCGCGCGAAACAAAAAAACGCTTTTGTTCGTCGGCGTTCCGGAAGGAATTATAAAAGATATGTGGTTGATTTAATCAACCACATATCTTTTACTGTCTAATCACAAATCGAAAAAATCGACTACCAATTTTTAGTAAGCTCGGTAATTGTTTGGCTCGCCGATCTTAATAGATCTTCGTCGAAGTGCTCACCGCGAGAAGCAGCCAATGAAAGCGGATCCTCGTATTGTTTTGAAATAAATTCCACGATCTCTTCCATATTCTCTTCGGCCACTTTTTGTATGCCCATGTGCTTATAAACATACTGTCTTAAAAAATTCTCCGCTTGTTTTGATAATTCTATCATTTCTTTTTGCTCCGTTTCACCTTATTGAACTCTTTGTTTCCATATTTTCGAACGGAAGCAACCACATTGCTATGTGGATTGATCACCGAACGTGTTTTGTTCTCGCTATAACGAATTTTAGCAGGCCTGCCTTTGTCATCGATTTGCTTTTCTACCGCTAATGGTTTCGTATGTAAATTTACATGTAACTGTCCTTTGGTTATTTTCCTGTTTTGCATTTGATCAATGCAATGTTTGCTTGTTTTGTATTTTCCATCTCGGTATTGCGTTTTTGGAATTGTGTCATCTTGAGATTTGCGTGGTCTAAAACCACGAAAAAGAATATCGAACCAACTCATTTGATTATATCATCTCCTTTTGTGTTTGTCAAGAGAAACGTCGCCTGTTCGCTTGCAATAAAAGTATAGCAAAATAAGAGCGGATTTTCAACAAAATTTTGTCTACCATGTTTCGGTATTTATAGGAGACAAAACTGTTAATTTCGCGCGTTTTCCTTGACATTTAAGTAGACAAGTTGTATAATTGCAATAGAGGAGTTACGGAAATGGTAGACAAAATCAAGCTAAAGGTTTCTTCTTTTGTCGCGAATATTTTGGAAATTGATGCATTGAGTTTTGAATTTGTCAAGAACGGCAAATCCAATAAAAATGCACTCTTGAACAAACTGATTCCCACGCTCGTGGAAGTGCGAAAAGAAAGGCGCAATCAGATTGAGACTATATTGAATGATGAGTATAACAGAACTGACAGCGAAAATATTTACAATGCGGTGAATACCGTCATAGACAGGGTTTATTTCAACGATGAAAACTTGGGGGGAATTGTGCGAATACATTTGGATTCGCCCGTCAAAAGATAATTTCTCCGTCTTTGATGAGATAGAGGCATCGGAAATTTTGATAACCGCACAAGAATTATCAGTATATATTCGTGGACTGTTAAACGAATATTGTATGCTCCCCTTTTATAAAAGGGAGGCGTTGGTTTTCGATAGAGAGCTCGATAGGTTTTCGACGGCGTGTTATACACGCCAAATTCTCTATTTCAGAAGCAGAACGACGCGTGAACGGCATAAAGTATTTGCCTTTGATTATTTCTATGGATACTGGACAAACTCCGGCAATTACTGCATTTTTTATGACATGAACGAGCATAAGATAAAGGCAATTCCGCTTTGTGATATGCAAGATGTATATTTTATCAAGCAAAAATTCAAACCGAGCGAAAAATTAGTAGGACACTTGCAAGCATATTGTGAGGAATGCGACTTCGATAGCGTAATAAGCGTGGAGGGCGAATAAAATGTTTTTCAATAAAGAGAAAAAGAAGAGTAACTACGTAAAAGCCAAAACTCCAGATACGCGGAAAAAGCAAAAAGCGGCAATTGCCGCTTACTATGCTAAAAAGAACAACTCGACCGAAAAGAAAAAATAAACGGGACCCCGCTTATTGAGGTGCGGTCAGAGCAGGGCTGTCCATGAGCCCTACCCTGCTTAAGTATTAAAAGAATTGCCCGTTTTCGGTATCATTATCGCACATTTTTAACAAACAAATAAACGGTTTGACTAACTGCAAACCGCTCATTCATCAATTCCCTATGAAAGCGCACCCGTTGGGCGGGTGCGCGTCCTTTTCCGAAGGATCGCTCAATAGCGGGGGCGCGTCATTCCGTTTTCGGAGACGGTCACCCTTCCGTTCACCTTCTCCTCGTCCGTCATCCCCCTGGGGGTCCCGTCCGCCTCTTCGCCCGCATACTCCTCGATCCCGAGGTAAAAGCGCATCGCCATGCCCGCCTTCTTTTCGATCTCATGCGCGGGGTCGCCGATCGCAAAAGTGCACCCCTCCCGCATATTTACGACGAAAAAGTCGTTC
>CANREU010000012.1 GCA_947629725.1 uncultured Clostridia bacterium | reverse complement strand
CGACGGGGCGCATCATTTCCATTATATATAAGGGCGACCACTACCGCCTCATCGTCCGCACGAACGAGAGCGACGAGGGCGAGGACTTTGTGTTCGCCTGCGAGGACCTCTGGAACGAAAACGACTACGTCTCCGTCATCATTCCGAAGGAGAAGATCAAGCTCTCCTTGAAGCATGCGGACGAGAAGCGCCGCGGGGAGGACAAGAAATGAAGGCTCCCCGCTTCTCCCGCAAGACCCTCTGCATCCCCTATGCGGTGTTTTTGCTCTTCTTTGTGATCGCGCCCATGCTCGTCATCCTCGTGTACGCCTTCACGGACAGGAACATGCACTTCTCCTTCGGCAACTTTATCGACTTCTTCTCCGACCCCTCCAAGCTCTCGACCATCGCCTACTCCGTCGTCATTGCCCTCATTACGACGGTCGCATGCCTCGTCATCGCCTTCCCCGTCGCCTACATCCTCGCGCGGAGCAAGATGAAGAAGAAGTTCGTCATTGTTCTCCTCTTCGTGTTGCCCATGTGGATCAACTTCGTCCTCCGCATCAACGCCATCCGCGAACTCTTCAACTGGATCGGGCTTTTGGGGCAGGCGAACTACTTCAACACCGTGTTCGGCATGGTGTACGACTTCCTCCCCTTCATGATCCTCCCCCTCTACACGACCATGCTGAAGATCGACGACAGCCTCTATGAGGCGTGTTCCGACCTCGGCGGGAGCTGGTTCACCTCCTTCACGCGCATCACCCTGCCCCTCTCCAAACCGGGGCTCCTCAGCGGCGTGACGATGGTGTTCCTCCCCTCCATGACCAACTATGTCGTCTCCGACATGCTCGGAAACTCCAAAGTCACCATCATCGGCAAGTTCATCTACGAATACTTCGAGTCCGACTGGCACATGGGCTCGATGGTCGCCCTCATCCTCCTCATTGTGGTGTTCGTCTCCACCCTGCTCTCAGGCGGGCTCAAATCCGAAGAAAACGTAAGGGGGGCAAATCTGTGAACAAGAAAGCGCTCGCGGTCAAGTGCTGCAAGGCGGTCTTCATCGGGCTCGTTCTGCTCCTCCTCTACGCCCCCATCCTCCTCCTTGCCGTCTATTCCTTCGTCTCCACCGACCATATCGGGCTGTGGGGCTCCTTCACCTTCGCGCACTACGCGAAACTCTTCAAAGAGCCCGAGATCCTGCGCATGATCGGCAACACCCTTTGGCTCGCCGTCGTCGCCGCCCTCCTCTCCACCGTGCTCGGCACGGCGGGCGCGATCGGCATGTTCTACTCCAAAAAGCGGGTGAAGACCCTCGTACACGGTGCCTCGCAGATCCCCGTCATCAACGCGGAGATCGTCACGGCACTCTCCCTCGCGGTGACCTTCGTCACCGTCAAGCTCGAGTCCTCCTACTTCACCCTCATCGTGGCGCACATGGTCATCTGCACCCCCTTTGTGGTGCTCTCCGTGATGCCCAAACTCAAGCAGATGGACAACTCCCTCTATGAGGCGGCGCTCGACTTGGGCGCCTCCCCCGCGAAGGCGCTCTTCAAAGTGGTGCTTCCGCAGATCATCCCGGGGGTCATCTCGGGCTTCATGCTCGCCATCACCCTCTCCCTCGACGACTACATCGTCACCTTCTACACCCGTCCCGAGGGATTTGAGACCATCTCCACCTACGTGTTCAACGCGACCCTCCGCGGCAACGCGCACACGGCGGAGACCCTCTCCTCCTTCTGGGCGCTCACGACGATCATCTTCGTCGTCATCGTGCTGTTCGTCGTCCTCTCCAATCTCGGCGGCCGCCGTAAAAAGGAGGCAAAACAATGAAAAAGCGGAGCTGTATCCTGCTTGCGGCGCTCTTTCTCCTCCCCTCCCTCCTGCCCATACTCTCGGGCTGCGCGGACGACACCGTGGAGCTGCGCGTGTATAGCTGGGAGGAATACATCGACGAAGGCGGCGAGGGCGCGCTCATCTACGACGAGCTCCACCTCACCGACGAGGAGACGGGCGAGGCCGTTTCCTCCGACCTCATCGGCGACGACTACAAGGCGTGGTATGAAGACGCCACGGGCACTCCCCTCTCGGAGGAGGGCCCCGCCATCCTCGAGGACTTCGAGCTGTGGTACGCGAAGACCTATCCCGACCGCCCCCGCGTAAAGGTGAAATACTCCACCTTCGGCACCAACGAGGATATGTACAACAAGATCATGCTCGGAAAGGAATACGACCTGCTGTGCCCCTCCGACTACATGATCATGAAGCTCGCGGCGGAAGGGCGTCTCACCCCCTACGACGAGGATTTCTTCCTCACCGAGGGTGAGGGCTCGGAGTATAACTACTACGCGAAGAACGTCTCCCCCTATATCGACGGCGTGTTTGAAAGCGGCAAAGTGACCATCTCCGATAAGGACGAAAGCTCGGAGCACTCGTGGCGGGAGTACGCCGCCGGCTATATGTGGGGCACGACGGGGTTTGTGTACAATCCCGTATACGTGGACAGGGCGGAGCTCGAAGAGCTCGGCTGGAACGCCTTCACGCATAAGGACTACCGAAACAAGATCACCGCAAAGGACAACGTGCGCGACACCTACTTCGCCGCCCTCGGCGTCACCTATCAGGAGGAACTCAAAGCGATCGAAGGCGACAACGCAAAACTCACGGAGATCTTCAACCGCACCGAGGAAAAATACATCCCCGACGTGCGCGCAAAGCTCCTCGAGATGAAGGGCAACATCTATGGCTTTGAGACGGATACGGGCAAGACCGACCTCGCGAGCGGCAAGATTTGGCTCAACTACGCTTGGAGCGGGGACGCGGTGTACGTCATGTCCCTCGCCGAAGAGGAGAACAACGCCGAGCTCGACTACTACGTCCCCGAGGCGGGCAGCAACCTTTGGTTCGACGGCTGGGTGATGACGAAGAGCGTGGAGAAGAGGAACACCAAGCACGCCGCGCAGGCGTTCGTCAACTTCCTCTCCATGCCCGAAAATGCCATGCGCAACAGCTACTACATCGGCTACACCTCCGCGATCGGCGGGGAGAAAATGTTTGACTACGCCTCCTACCTCTATGCCGACGACGAGGCAGAGGACCCTGTCGAATACGACCTCAAGTACTTCTTCGGGGAGGATCTCGACGCCGTCCTCACGGCAGACAGGGCGGATACCCTCCACGGACAGCTGTTTGCGCAGTATCCCTCCCTCTCCACCATCGACCGCTGCGCCGTGATGAACTACTTCGATGCCGAGACGAGCAAGCGCATCAACGAGCTCTGGGCGCAGGTGAAGGCGGAAAAACTCGACGCGTGGGCGATCACCGTCCTCGCCGTCGCAGCCGCCGTCATCGTGCTCGGCGCGGTGTTCGCGAAGTTCGGGCACAAGATCGACTTCTTCCGCAGGAAGCCGAAGAAGGGCTACACTCTCGTGGACCAGAAGGATCCCATCCGCCTGTAAACTACAAAAGAGCGCCCCGCGCATGCCTTGCGCGGGGCGCTCTTCTATTTCACCGCTTGTTTATCGCTTGGTCTCCCCTATGCACTCGACCGCCTTTCCGAGGTAGGTCGCGGTGACGGAAGGCTTTAGCCCGCGGCTCTCGACGCGGGCGCGGAATTCCCCGCCATCGACGCTCGTGCGGAGGGTGACGATCCGCATATTGCGCGCGGCAAATTCATCCTGTATGAGCCCGTCCATAAAGAGAGCGACCGACTGCGCCGTGATCTGCACGACGAGATCGTGCCCTCCCACACGGAAGAGATAGGTGCGGCGGTAGCGCAAGAGCCACCAGACTTCAAAACCCAAAAACATCAAAAGCAATACGCCGAACGTTACGGTAAGGGCGATGAGAGTAGTCTGTCCCATTTGGATCTTCTCCTTAATTCTCTTTTATTATGTCACGCATAGTACTTCGCAAATTTGCAAAAATCAAGGTTTTCCTTGCCCTGCGGGCGGGCTTTTGAGGCTTTTGCCCCCTCGTCGCCGCCGAACGCAGTCGGTGAGAAGGTATTCGATCTGCCCGTTGATCGAGCGGAAATCCTCCTCCGCCCAGCGCGAGATCTCCGCGTAGAGCGCGGGAGAGAGCCGAAGCGGCACCTGTTTTTTGTTGTTTTCCGTTTCTTTCATGTTTCTCCCCTTGCGGGTTTCTTATTTTCCGAACATCACCCGCTCGCTCGAGAAGAGTTTCGTGATGACAAACACGAGCACGGCGGTATAAAAGAGGTTCGCCCCCACCGAGACGAGAGACTGCCACACGGGCAGTGCGCCCCCGAGAAGGGCCTGCATCTGCACCGTCGCGTTGAGGACGGGGAGCGCGACCGACCAATCCCCCATCACGGGCACGAAGGCGGAGACGAGAGAGACGACCATGACGAGGATCATGACGACGCTCGTATAGGCGGACGCCTCCTTCACCGAGCGGGAAAGGGTGGAGACGAGGGCGATGAGCGAGACGACGAGGGGCACCGCGCTCAAGATGAGAAGGCACAAGAGCACGTAGCTCCACGCGCTGTACCCGCCCAAAAATCCGAGGGACACCCCCATGAGTTTGGGCATGGAGAGCGCCGTTCCGAGGAAGCTCGAGAGGGCGCCGAGCATGGAGATGCAGGAGAGAGGCACGATCTTTCCGAGCGCAATGTGCGAGCGCTTGACGGAGGTGACAAGGACGGTCGAGAGCGTCCCCCGCTCCTTCTCCCCCGCCACCGATTCGAGGGTGACGGACATGCACGCCGAAAAGATGAAGCACACGACGATGAGGGGCAGAACGCTCTGCATCACGCTCCTTCCCATCGCGTCCGCGGCCGAGAGCAGTACTTCGTCGACTTGGAAACGCCTTCCGAGCTCGTTCAGAGAGGCTGTGACGAGCGAATAGAAGTTGAGGCTGTCCTCGCTCGCGGGGTCGTAGACGATCTCGACGTTTCCGCCCTCCGTCAAGGGGTCGAACCCCTCGCCGAATTTTAAGACTGCAGCCGCCTTCTTTGCCTTCACTTCCGCCCGCGCCGCCTCCTCGTCCTCGAGGGGAAGCCATTCGACGGTGTCGTCGCTCTTCTTTGCGAGCTCCTCGACGAGCGCCGTCACAAGGGGCGGGGTCCCGTCGCAGTAGACGCGGTAGTTCTTCCCGTCCTTCCCGTTCATCGCGCTCCCCATCACGCTGTATAGGAGAAAGATGAGGAGCCCCGGGAGCAGCATGGTGACGACAAGCCTCGGGTCGTGGAAAAAGCGGTGAAATTCTTTCCTCATGAGGGCGGCGAGTTTCATGCGATCTCCCCCTTCCTTTCGCGGTAGATACGGAAAAAGGTCTCCTCGAGGTTGCCCTGCGCGATGTCTTCAAGCGTACCTTCGGCGGCGAGCCTGCCGTCGATGATGATCCCTACGCGGTCGCAAAGTTTTTCCACGAGGGAAAAGATGTGGGTGGAGAGGAGAATGCTCTTCCCCATCCCCTTGAGTTCCCGCAAAAAGTCGGTGACGACCTTCGCCGTGAGCACGTCGAGCCCGTTGGTGGGCTCGTCGAAGATGACGACCTCGGGATCGTGCACGATGGAGACGACGAGGGAGACCTTCTGCAACATCCCCGTGGAGAGGTCCCTCACGCGCACCTCGGCGAATTTGTCGATCCCGAAGCGGGAAAAGAGCTCCTTTTTGCGGCGGGCAAGCGTCTCTTTGCCGACGCCGTGCATCGCGCCGAAGAAATCAAAGAGGTAGTCGGGCGTGAAGAACCCCTCGAGCTTCAAGTCGCTCGTGAGAAAACCGATGCGGTCGCGCACCTTTTCGGGGTCTTTCACGACGGAATGCCCGCAGAGAAAGGCGTCTCCCCCGTCGGGCTTTATGAGGGTGGAGAGCATGCGGAGGGTGGTCGTCTTGCCCGCCCCGTTGGGGCCGAGAAGGCCGTAGATCTCCCCGCGGTACGCCGAAAAGGCGAGCCCGTTCACCGCCACGCGGCGGGTCTCCCCCGTCCGCTCGATCTTCTGCTGTTTTTTGGAGAGGGTGAAGGTCTTTTTCAGTCCCTCTGCCCGCACGATCTCTTCCATAAGACCTCACGAAATTTTTTTGACTTCCCTTAACTCCTGCGCCTTGCTCCCGAGAAGGGAGGAAAATGTCTCCCATTCATAGGCGGGAAAGAGCAGCACGAACTCCTCGCTTCCGCGGATGAACAGGGCATAATAGGGCTTTACGGAAAGAGCGCCGTAGTCGTTGGCCCTGATCTTATACTCTTTCATCTTGCCCTTGTTGAAGGGGATCTGTTTGTTCCACCCCATGAACAGGACGCGGCGGCGGACGCAGGCGACAAATTCGATCTTGGCGAGCGGAATGCCGACGACCTGCTCACTGTCGGCAAGGCACAGCATATCTCCCTCGCGGAAGGCGCGCGTCTCCACATTGAAATATTGGGATGTGGCAATGGCGGAGACTTCTCTGTTGAACCGCACCTTATAGGGGAACGTGAAGACGTCCGCACAAGTTGCGTCCTCGGGCACGCGGAGCATGGCGGAGGAGTCCTCCGCGAGGAGCCGCGCACGCTCTCCGAACTCACCGGCCGCGGGGCTTCCCTCGGCGCGCTTCTTTTTCACCCGCTCGGCGACCGTGAGTGCAATGCCCGCGAGAAAACATGCGACGCCCGCGCCCAAGATCCACCAAAGGCCGTTTGCCGCCTTCGTTGCAAGGGGAACATCGGTATCGGAAAGCGCACGGATCGCGCCGCAAAGCAGGATGACGCCCGCAAGGAGCAAGACCGCCTTCACGACGGTGACCCACAGTGGAAAGGAGGAGCTTTTTTCGATCGCGCGCGCTTCCTCTTTCAAACTGTTGTATTTGGAAGAGAGCTCACCTTCGAGGCGGCGAAGAACGAATTCCTCCCCGTCGAGGGGCATGCGGGGCTCGCCCGATTTCACGTTGTAGCCAAAGAGATTTTTTGCCATATCTCCCCCATCGACCGCCTAAAAAGGGCCGATCAGTAGATGCTTCCCGTGCTTACGACAGGCTGGGCGTCGCGGTTGCCGCAGAGAACGACGAGCAGGTTGGAGACCATCTGCGCCTTGCGCTCGTCGTCGAGCTCCACAATGCCCTCGTCCGAGAGCTTGTTGAGCGCCATCTGTACCATAGAGACGGCGCCGTCCACGATCTTCTGCCGCGCCGCGATGATGGCTGCCGCCTGCTGGCGCTGGAGCATCGCCGCCGCGATCTCGGGCGCATACGCGAGGTGGGAAATGCGCGCCTCGATGATCTCGATCCCCGCCATCTCGGTGCGGCTCTGGAGCTCCTCGCGGAGGACGTCCGCGATCTCCTGTGCGCTGCCGCGGAGGGACTTCTCGTCTCCGTTCGTGGAGACGTCGTAAGGGTACTGCCGCGAGACCTGACGGATCGCTGCGTCGCACTGCGTAGAGAGGTACGCCATGTAGTTTTCGACGTTGAAGACGGCGCGTGCCGTGTTCGTAATGCGCCAGATGACGACGACGGAGATCTCGATGGGGTTCCCCTCTTCGTCGTTCACTTTCTGCTTTTCGTTGTTGAGGGTCATCGCTTTGAGCGAGAGCTTGCGCGTGAACCCTGCCGACACGCGCGCGGGGTTTACGGCCGCGCAGAAGGGATTCACCCAGTAAAAGCCGTCCTTCTTGATGGTCCCGTAATACTTGCCGAAAAGGGTGAGGACGAACGCCTCGTTGGGCTGCAGGAGCTTAAAGCCGGAAATCAGGAAGACGTCGCATACGAGCAGAACGATCCCAACGGGGATAAGCAGGATCCCCGCCTCAAAGCGGTTGGACAGCACCGCGCCCGTGACGATGACCCCCATCGCGCAGAGCCCGAGAAAGATCACGACGAAGAACATGAGCCAGCCGTTCTTTTCATGCGCGGACTTCTCGTCCACAACGGAAAGCGGCCTCACATTTTTGTTTTCCATAACACCCTCCGAAAGTGATATTATTTTGATATTACAATGATACAACCTTCCGCGCCGCTTGTCCAGGGTTTTGCGGTAAATTTTTCCGAAAATCGCACGAAAACCGTCCGCCCGTGCGGCGGAGGCGCATCGGCGAAGCGGCGTCTCCTCATACCGAGGCTCCGCAGGCGCCGAGTGTATCTCGGAAAGTTCCTTTTCGCGCCGCTTTTCCTGCCAATAACAAAAAAGAGCGGTCGCGTAACCGCTCTTTCCTTTATTGATCATCTGTTATTTTGCAAGCAATCTCTCCAAAACCGCACGACAGGCGAGTTTGCAGTGCTCATAGGTGAGGCCGCCCTGAAAGTAGGCTACATAGGGCTCGCGGATGGGCGCGTCGGCGGAGAGCTCGATCGAAGCCCCCGCGACAAAGGTCCCTGCAGCCATCACGACCTTGCAGTCGTATCCCGGCATATCCCACGGGACGAGGGTGACGAAGCTATCGACGGGAGAGACGTCCTGCACCGACTGGATGAAGCCGACGAGCTCCTCTTTTGTGCGGAAACGGATGGCGCGGGTGATGTCCGCGAGCGGCTTCCCGAGGGCGGGAAAGTTCTCGTAGCCGAGTTTTTCCATGCACTTTCCGATGAGAAGTCCCCCTTTAAGAGCCTGTGCGACGACGTGCGGCGCGAGGAAAAAGCCCTGATAGAACTCCCGATAGCCGTAAGCATAGGAGCCGATCTCCCCGCCGACGGAGGGCGCGGTGAGGCGGTTTTCGCACATTTCAATATAGGTTTCCCCGCCCGCGATGTAGCCGCCCGTGGGAGCGAGCCCGCCCCCGGGGTTCTTGATGAGGCTGCCGACGATGAGGTCCGCCCCGACCTCGGTGGGCTCTTTCGTCTCGACAAATTCGCCGTAGCAATTATCGACGAAGATGCACCCCTTGAAGCCCTCTTTGCGGACGAAGGCGCAGAGCTCTCCGATCTCGGCGACGGTGCAGGCGTCCCGCAGGTCATACCCGCGCGAGCGCTGGATGTAGACCATGTCGAAATCCCACGCGTCGAGGGCTCCCGCGATGTTCTCGTAGTCGATCTTGCCCTCCTCCGTGAGGGAAACGAGGTTGAAATTTACGCCGAAATCGGCGAGCGAGCCGTTCCCCCTCCCCCAAATGACGCCGCGGATGGTGTCGTAGGGCTCCCCTGTCGCAAAGAGAATGCGCATCCCGGGGCGGAGGACGCCGAAGAGGGCGACGGTCAAGGCGTGCGTCCCCGAAAGGAGGGCGGGCGAGACGATCGCGCGCTCCGCCTTAAAGGCGCGCGCATACACCCTTCCGAGCGCATCTCTGCCCTCATCCGAATAGCCGTAGCCCGTGCTGGGCTGGAAGTGGCGGAGGGCGATCTGCTCCTCGCGGAAGGCGGAGAGCACCTTCTCCTGATTGAAGAGGGCGACTTCGTCGATCGCACAAAATTCCTTTTCAAGCTCCTTTTCCGCCTCCGAGATTATCTTAACTGCGTTCATAAATTGCGATCGCCTCCTTTGCCGCGTCCTTAACGGGCTGCGGCGCCAAGAGATGTAGATTGGGCATTTTTTTGAAGAAAGTGCGCTGTCTCTTGGCATAATTGCGGGTATTTTTCTTTATTATGTCTGACATAGTACTTAAATTAAGTCCGTTTTTCAAAAATTCGACCGTCTCTTTGTACCCGATCGCCTGCATGCTCTGCGCGGTTTCAGGCACGCCCGAACGGAGAAGCCCCTCCACTTCCTCTACAAGCCCGTGGGAGATCATCTCATCCACCCTTCTGTCGATGCGGGCGTAGAGCTCCCCGCGAGGATAGTCGAAGGCGAACGCCTCGAAGGGATAGCGGGGAGCGCCGTCGTTTAAGTCGGACTTCTTTTTTCCCGTCTGCTCGTAGATCTCGAGGGCGCGGACGACCCGCTTCAAGTCGTTCGGGTGCAGAACGGCGGCGCTCTCGGGGTCGACTGCTTTCAGCCGCGCATGCACCGCTTCCGCCCCCTCTTTTTCCGCGAGCTCCGCGTATTTTGCGCGGATCGTCTCGGAGGCGGGGGCCCCACCGAAGGAACTTTCAAAGAGGACGGCGTTCATGTAAAACCCCGTCCCGCCGCACAAAACGGGCACTTTTCCGCGCGCAAGGATGTCGTCCACGGCGGAAAGGGCAAGTTTTTCAAAGTCGCTCACCGAAAAATTCTCGGCGGGACCCGCAACGTCGATGAGATGATGGCGCACGCCTCCCATCTCCTCCGCAGTCGGCTTCGCCGTCCCGACGGAGAGCCCGCGATAGATGAGGTACGCGTCGCAGGAGACGACCTCGCCTCCGAGCCGCTTTGCGCACTCGACGGCAAGCGCCGTCTTGCCCGAAGCGGTCGGTCCGCAGACGACGAAGAGCTTCTTCATACGATCCTCTTGAAAAGCTTTTCGAGTTCCGTTCTCTTCACACGCACGGCGACGGGCCGCCCGTGCGGGCACTTGAGCCCCACGTCCCCGTCCATGCGCTCGATGAGAGACTTCGCCTCCTCCTCGCTCAAAAACTCCCCTCCCTTCACCGCGGCTTTGCATGCGGCGGAGGCGAGTTTATCCTTGAGAAGGTCGGCAAGGCGGATGGCGCGCAGGCTCTCCATCGAGGAGAGCACCTCGCCGAAGAACGCCGCAAGGTCCATACCCATGAGGTCGGCAGGGACGGCGGAGACTTTCACGCTCGTGCCGCCGAACTCCTCCACGTCGAACCCGATCTCCCGCAAAACGGGGAACTGCTTTTCGAGGAAGGAGAATTCCTGCGCGTTCACGGTGAGGACATAGGGCATCAACATGGGCTGGGAGACGACCGCGCGCGCCTCCATTTTGGCGCGGAGCCTGTCGTAGATGAGCCGCTCGTGGGCGGCGTGCTGGTCGATGAGGTAGGCGCAGTCCCCCGCCTCATAGATGAGATAGGTGCGGAAGAGCTCCCCCTTGTAGACGAGATCTTTCGGGTCGAGCTTTTCCTGTTTTGCCTTTTCCTCCCGCTCCCGCAAAAACTTCCTGTTCTCCTCGAAGGCGTCCTCCGCGGGCTTTGCCGCTGGCGCGTGCACCTCCATCGTGTTGGGGGCAAAGAATTCGCGCGAGACGGGCGAGTGCCCCGCAAGGGGCGAAACGTCGAATTTGAGTTCCTTTTTCGCCTCCTCGTAGGTCATCACGGGGGCGGGCCTTTCGGGCACATTCTCCGTTTTACGGAAGGTGGAGACGGGTTTTCCGTACCCCATTCCGCTCTTTTCGTTTTCCGCGAGGTATTCGAGGGCGCGGGAGTTTCCGTCGAGTACGGCGGAAACGACCGAGTACACGCTCCCGTAGATGATTTGGTTGTCCGCAAAGCGCACGTCTGCCTTGTTGGGGTGGACGTTCACGTCCACGATCTCGGGCGGCACATCGAGGAAGAGCACGTAGAAGGGGTATTGCCGCTTCATAAGATAGGCGGAGTAGGCGTTCGTCATGGCGGCGCCGACCGTTTGGTTGACGACGTATCTCCCGTTCACGAAAAGACTCCCGTAGGTGCGGTTGGGCTTGTAGAAGTTGCGGCTGCCGATGTAGCCGTACACCTTGATCCCGTGCTTATCCGCCGAAATTTTGTGGCAGTTTGCAAGGGTATCCGCGCCGTAGACGGCGGCGATCGCGCTCTCCAAGCCGTCGCCGAAGGAGCGGTACTTCACCTTGCCGTTCGTAAGATAGGTAAAGGAGATCTCGGGGCGGGACATGAGAAAGCGCGCCATCATGGCGGTGACGTCCCCCTCCTCCTGTCCGTCCGATTTCAAGAATTTGAGACGGGCGGGGGTGTTGTAGAAGAGGTCCTCCACCGTGACGACCGTCCCGTCCGCCCCGCCCTCGGGCAGCACTTTTCCGACCGCTCCCCCCTCGCAGGCGAGGGAATGCGCCTCGCCGCCCGCCGTCTTGGAGCAGATCTTCATCCGCGAGACGGAGGCAATGGAGGCGATCGCCTCCCCGCGAAAGCCGAGGGTCTGCACCGTGAAGAGGTCCTCTGCCTTCTCGAGTTTGCTCGTCGCATGCGGAAGATAGGCGCGCGGCAGGTCCTCTTCGGAGATCCCCGCGCCGTCGTCGGTGACGCGCACGAGTTTCTTTCCGCCCCCCTCGATCTCCACCGTAACGGACTTTGCGCCTGCGTCTACGGCGTTTTCGACGAGCTCTTTGACGACCGAATAGGGTCTGTCGATGACTTCGCCCGCGGCAATGCGGTTGTAGATCTCGGGCGTTAAAACATGGATCATGCGAGTTTCTCCTTCCACTCCGAGAGGAGTGCGAGCGCCTGCAAGGGAGTGAGTGCGTTCACGTCGATCCCAGCAAGTTCTCCCGCAAAGTCGGGCCGCTGCGGCGAGACGGGTTCCTCTTCATACGCTTCCTCTGCGGGACGGCGGGAGAGGTCGTTCTTTTCGAGGGAGCGGAGAATGGTCTTGGCGCGGGCGGTCACCTCCTCGGGGACCCCCGCGAGCGCCGCGACCTCCACGCCAAAACTGCGGGAAGCCCCTCCGCGCACGATCTTGCGCAAAAAGACGATGCTTCCGCCGATCTCCCGCACATTGATCTTATAGTTCTTCACCCCCTCGAGCTTGCCCTCGAGCTCGGTGAGTTCATGGTAGTGCGTGGCAAACAGCGTCTTCGCGCGGATTTTTTCGTTGAGGTATTCGATGACCGCCCACGCGATGGAGAGCCCGTCGAAGGTACTCGTCCCCCTCCCCACCTCGTCGAGAATGAGGAGGCTCCGCGCCGTAGCGCCGCGCAAAATGCCCGCGACCTCCGTCATCTCCACCATAAACGTGCTCCTGTCGAGGATGAGGTTGTCGCTCGCGCCGATGCGGGTGAAGATCCTGTCGCATAAGGGGACGACGGCGCGCTTGGCGGGGACGAAGCTCCCCACATGCGCCATGAGGACGATGAGGGCGACCTGTCTTAAATAGGTGCTCTTGCCCGCCATATTGGGACCCGTGAGGATCATCGTGCGGTTTTCGCCGCCGTCTAAAAGGCACCCGTTGGGGATGAACCGCTCGCGGGAGATCGCCTCCACCACGGCGTGCCTCCCCTCTTCGATCTCGAGCGCCCCCTCTTCTACGATCTCGGGACGGCAATACTTGTTCTCCCGTGCGACCACTGCGAAGGAGACGTAGCAGTCGAGCGCGGCGATCGCGGAGGCGATCCGCCGCAAGAGCGGGATGTTCCGCGCGAGGATCTCGAGGATCTCCCCGTAGAGCCGCGATTCGAGCCGCTGGGCGCGTTCGTCGCTCCCGAGGATCTTCTCCTCGAGCTCTTTGAGTTCCTCCGTAACATATCTCTCCCCTCCCGCGAGCGTCTGGCGGCGCACGTAGGAATAGGGAACTTTCTCCTTGAAGGAGTTGCTGACTTCGATGTAGTAGCCGAACACGCGGTTATATCCCACGCGGAGGGTGCGGATCCCCGTCCGCTCCCTCTCCCGCGCCTCGAGTTCGGCGATGAGGGTCTTCCCGTTCTCCTTCACCGCTTTGAGGTCGTCGAGCTCCTTGCAATAGCCCGTGCGGATGTAGTTCCCTTCCTTGAGGGTGAGAGCTTCGGGCGAGATCGCGCGGTCTAAAAGGGCGCAGATCTCCTTTGTGTCGACGAGCTCCCCCGCGATCTCCGTGAGGAGAGCGGAGGAAAAGCCCGTGAGTTGGAACTTGATGTTGGGGACGGCGGCGAGGGAGGACGAGAGCGCGAGGCAATCCCTCGGCTGCAAATTGCCGTTGGAGATCCTGCCCGTGAGTCTCTCCACGTCGCGCATGCCGCCGAGCATATCGGAGAGCCCCATGCGGACGACCGTCGCGCGGTAGAGCTCGTCCACCGCGTCGAGCCTCTTCTCGATCTCCCTGCGGTCGCACAGGGGCGAGAGGAGCATGGAGGACAGGAGGCGGGCGCCCATGCCCGTCTTCGTCTTGTCGAGGAGCCACAAAAGAGAGCCGTACCTCTTCCCCTCCGCGTTGTTTTTGAGGATCTCGAGGTTGCGCACCGCGGCGGGATCGAGGATCATCCGCCCGCTGCTGTCGGAAAAGCGGAGGGAATCGATGTTTTTGAGGGCGTGCTTTTGGGTGTCGCGGAGGTACTCCACGAGAGCGCCCGCGGCGGAGATCGCCGTCTCCTTTCCCTGAAGCCCGAGGGCCGAGATGTCGGCGACGGAAAACTGCTCTTTCAGGCTCTTTTCCGCCTGTTCGGGGAGGAATGCCCACGGAAGATAGCAGGAAAAGGGCGGGAGGATCCCCCGCTCCGTCTCCGCGCGGTCCTTTGCGGCGAACAGCGCCTCTTCATTGCAGACGATCTCCGCAACAGAGCGGTTGACGAGCTCGGAAAGGAGCGCCTCGAAGTTTTCGGGCTCGATCACGGCGAACTCCCCCGTCGTGATGTCCGCCCACGCGAGCGCGCACTTCTCCCCCTTCTTCACGGCGCAGGCGACGTAGTTGCTCTTCTTCTCGTCGAGCAGGCTCTCCTCCGTGAGAGTGCCCGCCGAGACGACGCGGATGACGTCCCTGTCCACCATTCCCTTGCTCTCTTTGGGATCGGTGAGCTGTTCGCAGATGGCGACCTTCTGCCCCTCCGCGACGAGCTTCGCAATGTACACATCGGCGGCGTGAAAGGGAACGCCGCACATCGGCGCGCGGTCCTCAAGCCCGCAGTCCCGCCCCGTGAGGGTGAGATCGAGGATGGAGGACGCCTTCACGGCGTCGTCGAAGCACATCTCGTAGAAGTCCCCGAGGCGGTAGAACACGATGCAATCCGGATATTTTTCCTTGACTTGCTGCCAATGGAGCATCATCGGTGAAAGTCCCATTTCTCTCTCCTATTTCGTAAACGTAAAGCTGATGCGGCCGTATAAAACCGTCCCGAAGATCCTCTTGAGGTTGACGTTGAAAAGACCCGCGAGCCGCTTTGGAATGGTCACCTGCCGAAGTTTTCCTATGCCGCGCGCTTCAAACGCCCCCTTCCCGATCGAAGTCACGCTCTCGGGGATCGTGAGGCTCATAAGATTTCCGCAGCTGCAGAAAAATGCGTCCTCTCCGATGGTCGTAAGCCCCGCGGGAAGAACGATCTTCGTCAGCCCGCTGATGTGCTCAAACGCACGGGGCGCGATCTCCGTCACCCCCTGCGGGATAGAGAGCTCGGTGACCTTTTTCCCGTTCAGATAGAGGTCCTTCTCATTGTAACAACCGGAGGCGACGGCGGGCCCGAGGACGCGGCACCATTGGGCGAGATCTTTGATCTCGACCTTTTTGAGGGCCCGAGCGCTTTCAAACGCCCGCAGCCCGACCTCCCGTATATTTTTTCCGAAAGAAAAGCTCGTGCACTGACTGCAATAGCCGAACGCGCTCTCCCCGATCGTCTCCACGCTGTCGGGAATGACGATGCGCTTAAGGGAGGAGCACAAATGAAAAGCTTGCTTTCCAATCGTCTTCACTCCGTTTCCGATCTCTGCTTCTTTCAGATTTTCGCACATGCAAAACGCATTGTACCCGATCTCCCTCACGCTGTCCGGGATGACGACGCGCGTGAGCTTCTCGCAGTCACAAAATGCCGAAGGACCGATTTTTTTGATGTAGTTCGGGATCGTGACTTCACCGCCCCGCCCGATATATTTCACCAGCTCGTCGCCCTCGATCTCAAATTGTGCCGCGTCCGCGTGCCGCGCTTCCTCTTCCTGCTTTTTCCGCTCCGCCTTCTCCCTTTCGAGACGCTCGGCAGCAAGGCGGGCTTCCTCCGCTTCCTGTCGTTTTCTCTCCTCTTCCCGGAGCCTCTTTTCCTCTTCCTCACGCGCACGGCGGGCGGCCGCGATGCGCTCCGCCTCTTCCTTCTCTCTCCGCGCCTCTTCTTCCCGCGCACGGCTCTCCGCCGCAAGGCGCGCCTTCTCCGCTCTGCGCTTTCTCTCCTCCTCCGCCTTCCGCTTCTTCTCTTCCTCTTCCCTTTGGATCCGTTCGGCCTCGGCGCGGGCGGCTTCCTCTTCCCGCCTCCTCTTTTCGTCCTCCTCCGCCTGCCTCATCATCGCAAGGAGTTGCGCAGGCGAAAGATTTGCGGGCGCCGCGGAGGCTGCGCGCTCCCGCTCCATCTGCGCGAGTTTTTCTCTGAGTTCGGCGAGTTCCTTGTTTCTCGCGTCCTCCTCGGCGCGGCGCTTTCTCTCTTCCTCCTGTGCGCGCGCCTCCTCTTCCGTCAAAAATTTATGCCCGCCGCAGCATGGACAGCGGACGGCAGAAAGATCCGTTCCCGGCTCGACCGAAATGTCGTTCGAACAATAGACGCAGACCAGCTTGGTCGGCTGCTTTACGTGGTTCCGGCGTTCGTTTTCCTCCAACAAACGCATCAGATTCTCGTATTGACGGGTCCGCTCCTCTTCGGCGAGACGCTTCTTTTCCGCCTCCTCGGCGCGCGCCTCCTCCTCTTTTTTCCTCTTTTCTTCCTCCGCGCGGCGGCGCTTTTCCTCCGCTTCTTCCGTCTCTTTTCTTCTTCTCTCGCTCTCCTCGAGACGGCGTTTCATCTCCTCGACTTCGAGGCTGCGCGCTTCCTCCGCGGCGCGCCTGCGTTTTTTCTCCGCCTCCCGCCGCGCCCGCGCCGTCGGCGTGTGTTTCTCCACAAATTCGTCGACCCGCGTGTAGGCGTCCGGCCGCAAGAGGTCGATCCCCTGCACCTTGCCGCTCTTCCCCGGGAGCCTCTCCACGGGCTTCCCGCGGAAGATGAAGGTGAGGGCGTCGCGCTCTTTTTCTTCGTTTGCGATCATCGCCGTGAAGCGGACGTATTCGTTCTTCACCCACTTCGTCTGCAAATATTCCTCATCGGAACACACGAGGAGCATGCACTCCGAGGTGTAGAGGGCGTATAAAATGAGCGCCTCGTAGTCGCTCCCCGTCCGAGTTCCCGTCTCCGCCTCCGAGTAGAAGGGCGCATATCCCTTTTCTTTCAGGTGATGGTAGAGTTTGAGCGCCTCGTGGCTGTCCTGCGTGGTGCCGCCGCGGTCGTCGGAGACCTTCACGCAGAGGAAACAGTCGTAGTCGAGCCCGCTCTCTTTGAGTTCGTTGAATTGGTCGCGGATCTCGTCGATCGCCGCCCCCTTCTCCTTGCTCGCGAGCTCGAGGGCGCGCAGATAGTTCCCGTCCGCCGAGAAACTCTTCTCCGAGATCTCATGGCAGATGGGTTGCAGGCGGGGCAACTCTGCCGCCTCGTCCTTCAAGTATTGCACCTTGAAGGAGGCGAGCGCCATGCCGAAGTATGCCTCGGGCTCTTCTCCGTCGAGCTCTGCCGCCCTCCGATATGCCGTGTACGCCTCGTCGAATTTGCAGGCGTCGAGGTCGTGCTCCCCCATGCGGAGGAGGGCCGTCACCTCGGGCTCCGTCTCCTTCGCGAGGGTAAACACGCTCCCGCAATGTTTGCAACGGAGCACCCGCCCGACCGCTTCCCTCGGGTCGACGGGCGCCGTACAGCATTTACAGATCCATTCCTTGAGTTCCATACGATTTTCCGTTCAGCGGACGATCTCTCCGTAGAGGGAGATCCCGTTCGCTTCGTTTATTTCCAATGAGACGAAGTTGCCGATCTCATTTTTGTCGCTTGCAAAATACCCCATCCTTCCGTATTGATCCCTGCCGAGGTAGAGCCCCTTCTTTTCGTCGAAGTCCTCGCACAGGATCTCCACCGTCTTGCCCGCATAGTTTGCGCTCTTTATGCGGGTGTTGGCGTTCACCGCCTCCACGAGCCGCATGATGCGGTCCTTTGCGACGTCTTCGGGGATCCTCCCCTCCATCTCCGCCGCTCTCGTCCCTGTCCGCGGGGAGAAGATGAAGGTGAACGCCGAGGAAAAGTCCGCCTCCTTCACGAGGGAGAGAGTGTCGCAAAACTCCTCCTCCGTCTCGGTGGGAAAGGCGACGATGAGGTCGGTCGTCACCTCGCAGTCTGGGATCTCCCGCTTCAGAAGGGCGATCTCTTCGAGGTACTTTTCCCGCGTGTAGCGCCTGTTCATGAGGGACAAAATGCGGTCATTGCCCGATTGGACAGGCAGATGCAGATGGCGGCAGATCTTGGGGTTTTCCTTCATCACCCGCACGAGCTCCGCCGAAAAATCTTTGGGGTGGGAGGTCATGAACCGCAGGCGGAAGTTGCCCTCGAGCTTTGCCACCCGCTCCAAGAGCTCGGGAAATCCGGCGCCGTTCTCGTCGCGATAGGAATTGACGTTCTGCCCGAGGAGGGTGATCTCGCCGTAGCCCTCCGCAATGAGCCCGCGCACTTCCTCCAAAATTTTCTCCGCGCTCCGCGAACGCTCCCGCCCGCGGACGTAGGGCACGATACAGTAGGAGCAGAAATTGTTGCACCCGTAGGTGATGTTCACCCACGCGTTCGGATAGCTCGTGCGGACGGGGACGACGCCGTCCTCCGTCTCCCCCCTTTCCTCCTTTAAGGAGACGACCGCCTTCTTTTGTTTGCGCTTTTTTTCGATGAGCGAAGCGAGCTCGTCTAAATTATGGGTGCCGAAGACGATGTCGATAAAGGGGAATTTTTTGCGGAGGAGCTCCGCCTTTCCCCTCTCCTGCGTCATGCAGCCGCCGACGGCGACGATGAGCCCCTTCTTCTCCCGTTTGAGTTTTTTGAGGGCGCCGATGTTGCCGAAGGCGTGGTTTTCGGCATTCTCGCGGATACAGCAGGTGTTGAAGACGATGATGTC